>NZ_CALFPF010000248.1 GCF_937919775.1 uncultured Gimesia sp. | reverse complement strand
CCGAGGTGATACTATTAGTTTTATTGAGAGTCCTGCCTCAATTTCATACCTGACAAACTTCTCCTGCAACCACAGTTTGAATGAGTTTTCATTCAAAACGGAATTCCAGCCCCGGTAATTATAACAACTTACGGACGGGGAATCTGGTACTCACTCGCGCTCCATTTTGTTACGTTTTACGTTTAATTATTTTTGCGAGAGAAATTCATGAAAGTTCAGACTCCAGACAGGCGTGGTTTTACGCTGATCGAATTACTGGTCGTTATCGCGATTTTGATTGCCTTGCTGTTGCCGGCCGTGCAACAGGCGCGGGAAGCGGCGCGCAGGTCGCAGTGCAAGAACAATCTCAAACAGATTGGCCTGGCGATGCACAATTATCTCGACGCCTTCACGACATTTCCCATTGGGGGTTTGAAAAACAGTCGGGGACCAAACTGGCGTGTGGGTTTGCTGCCTTACTTCGATCAGGCGCCTGCTTACAATCAGGTCAGCTTTGGCGCCAGCTTCTGGGCGCATTCCAGTCTGCAGGCTGTCTTCAAGACATTACGGATTCCCGGTTACGTTTGTCCTTCGAGCCCGCATGGAATTGTCAACGCCGATATCCCGCTCGCGTATGACAGTATGGTTCACGACTATGTGGGTATTACCGGCGCCACACCTGACCCGGCCGGTCGAGTTTCTGTCTGCACGGCCAGTAATATTGTCAGTGGAGGCACCTACTGCAATAACGGCATGCTGCCGGTTTACTTCGCGCGGCGGATGCGTGATTGTCTGGATGGTTCAAGCAATACGATTATCGTCGCCGAACAGTCGGGTAACGTTGGCGGCGTCGAGAACAGTGCCAACCCTCTGGGGGGCTGGCATGGCTGGGTGAATAACTCAGGCGAGCAGATGGACGCCGACACCGTGCTGACGTCACTGGGTTCCGTGAATGGTTATCTCGGCGGCATGACCACCGTGCGCTATCCTCCCAACGCTTATTGGGCGTCCGGCGCACCTTCCAGTGCCAGTTCCGAATACGAGGTCAATACGGTGCTGAATTCATTTCATGTGGGGGGAATTCACGTCCTGCTGACCGATGGCGCCGTGCGATTTATCTCTGACAACATCAACATGGACACGCTGCGGCAACTCTCCGTGCGGGACGACGGCCAGGTCATCGGCGAGTTTTAATCTGAGGGAATCACAGGCTCATGCAGAAACTCCGACCGCAGGCTGTCGGAGTTTCCTGTGTGAGGTTCTTTCAAAGACGGTTTGACTTTCAACGTCCAGGCAGATCGCGCAGATCTGCGAACACTCAATTTATGAAGCATTCAGTTTTCCATCCGAAAGGATCAATCATGCATCAAGTACCGGGAAATCATCACTCACTCATTTTAGGTCTGTCACTGGTTCTGAGTTCTGCCGTTTTAATCGGATGCAGCCACACTCCCGGCGCCGACAAACCGCGCAGCGACATTTCGCTGACGATTAATTATGGAGGCGCGCCTGTCACGGAAGGCATGGTGAATCTGGAAAATCCACAGACCGGAGAAGGGGGAGGCGGCGCCCTCACAGCCGAGGGGACTGTGACCATTCCCAACGTGGCGCTGGGAAGTTATAGCGTGACGATTGTGCCCCCCGATCCGGACCCCGTGCCGCCCGAACCAGGCAAACCGGCTCCCCCGCAGAAAACGTTTGCGAACATTCCTAAAAAGTTCCGCGCAAGCAAATCGAGCCCGCTCAAAGTGGAAGTCAAAGAGGGTGCCTCTGAATTCACGTTTGACCTGAAAGACGCCGGGTGAAGTTTTCCAGAGGTCAAACCTCAGGCAGAGCGGAATCGCAGGCTTTTGGTCGAAAGCGATTTCGAAACGGATCAGATGAAGGAATCAATGGTGATCATCACGAGGATGATCACGCCGATCGCCATTTTTCCGACGACGCCCAGAATCCGTCCGATAAACGCGGCCCGTCCGATTTCGAATCGATCGACGGCCAGATTGCCTTTCCAGACTTCGCCCAGATACGCGCCGATGTACGCGCCCACGCTGCCCCCTAAAATGGCGCCGGCGACGGTTCCCGCGGGGGGCAGAAATGGAGTGCCGACCATCGCACCGAGCAGGCTGAATACGAACGTGCCCAGCAGCGAAAGAATCATCGCGCGACGGCTGGCGCCTTTCTTTGCAGCGCCCGCAGATCCCCCCAGCATTTCCACCAGTTCACCCAGTCCTGCCAGCGCGACGGCGATGAGTAAGACGGTCAGAGTGATCCCGTTGTTTTCCTGTCCGGGCGTGAACGCGTAAAACAGCGCAGAGAGCAACACCATGATCCAGTTGCCGGGGATCAGAAACAGAATCGACAGCCAGGCGGTCAGATTCGCCAGCAGCAGCAACGTTGCCATCAGGTAATAAAACGTGAAGGGGAGCCACTCATTGAACCACTCAAAAGACATACGTGATTACCTGAAAAGGATGATTTTCTGTTCGAGGGGAGTTTTCTGTCAGTTTATTGATTTACAGGGTCATTCGTAATCGTATTTCGTCAATCGAGGTGAAATATTACAGAATGCGAAAAAACAACGAACATGGAGCCTCTTTTTGAGGTTATTTAAGCAGTGGGATCTAATCCAAATGGACGTATATGTGTACGTATGAGAAGTTTGTTTGGGTGTCCGGACAGACAATGATTGTATTTGTCTGAAATCAGGGGTAAAATTTTAAGTTTACCAAACCATTGATGGACGAAAATTCTTATAATTATCAATGACGTTTGATATCAGATGCGGGGCTTGAAAATCCCGCCCGGTTCACTAGTGATCACAATCAGCACATTCAGTTAAGTTCTGAGTTCGTGCCTATTTCAGTCTATTCCAAGGAGCAGGCCGTGAGTGTTGTCAATTCTGCCAGGGACGTTCATGTTGACGAAATTGTAGACGTGGAACCCCATAACTGGTTGAACATGAGGGAAGTGCCCGCCTGGTTTATCAGCCTGGGGGTGCATCTGCTGATCCTGCTTGCTCTGGCAAGTTTCACGCGCATTACGCTGCTCGATTCCGAGCACTCGATTATTTCGTCGATTGAAGAACTGGATCCGGACGTTTTCAAACTCGATCCGACCATTCAGGACGTCGTGGGCACGGCCAGCGATTCGAATATTTTATCTCCTTCGATGGCGGCGGCTCCGGAAACGTCAAAAGAACAGCAGGAGGCCATGCAGAGCCAGCTGGAAAACGAAATTGAAACACCCGAGCCTGTGTTTGATGATAAGCTGACTCAACCTGCCAAAGAAGAACTGACGGCGGCCGTTGAAGTGACCGGTGAAACAGACCGTCCAGGCGGCGTGGCGGGCGCCATTGACCGTTTGACTCTGGAAATTGCCGCAGCAGCCAAAGAAAAGAAATTACTGGTAGTCTGGCTGTTTGATGTTTCTCCTTCCGTCAGCAAGCGGCGTAATGAAATCGCCGACCGGTTTGAAAACGTCTATAAGCAGTTGGGGATTCTCGAAGCCGCAGAAGATGAAAACTCGCTGAAAACAGCGGTGGCCGCCTTTGGCGCCACGACGCAGTTCATCACCAAAGATCCGGTGAGTGATATCAAAGAAGTCGTCTCCCAGATTCGTTCGATCAAAGAGGACACCACGGGCGACGAAAATGTGTTCGCTGCCGTCAACATGGTTTCCAAACGCTGGCTCTCCTACA
>NZ_CALFPF010000247.1 GCF_937919775.1 uncultured Gimesia sp. | reverse complement strand
CGACCACAGGAGGGCAAAAGCGGTCAGAGAGCGCCGTGTTCCCCAGACGTGTCCGATCCAGCCGCTGGGAATCTGCGACAACGCATAGCTCCAGAAGAACGCGCTCATCACCCAGCCCATCTGTGTCAGGCTGATGTCAAGCTCTTCCTGAATCAGTTTCGCAGGCACCGAAATCGCATTCCGGCTGATATAAGCCACAGCCGCCACCAGACACAACAGAGTGATCACCATAAACCGTGCATGGGTCGGCGGCGCCTGTTCGCTCTCAGATCGGATTTCCGATTCAACCACAACAATGTCTCCCCGAAGCTCAGTCCCTGCTTCTGTTACAATGCCTGCAGCAGCAAATCGAATAACCGATCCACTTCCGCTTTTGTTTCCTCATCGAGCGACCACGCGTGCGGCGTGCAGCGCTGTTCTGATTGAAACAGGCTGCGTTTCACTAACAGGTATTTCTCAATCGCCAGAAAACCGTCCAGTCCCGCCTGTAACTGCAACGCCACAATCGCACAGATCGGAAAATAAATCCGGTAAATCGCCGCTTCATCGCCGGCCTGGAGCGCTTTCCACAATGCAATAATCCCATCCAGCAAATCGACTCCCGGCATCGTCCCGCTGATTCCCCGTCGATACGCGTCTACCAGCAGAATTCCCCCCGAACCATCAAAAATCCGCGCCCGACCACCGGTTGCATCACGTAACGCCGACAGATTGGGACCAATCGGCGAGGCCTCCGGCTTGAACAGAATTTTTTCCGGACCATACTGCTCCAGCAGTTTTCGATAAAAGTCAATCGAGATCGCTCGCCCGACATAAGACGAAGCGTCCTGCACAATCAACGGCAGCGAACACTGTTCGGCGAGCGCGGAAAAATAATCCCACAACGCCGATTCGGGCAGCGCCGTCGTCACCGGCGGAATCGCCATCACGGCATCGCAGCCCACCTCTTCGGCGTGACGGGCAAACGCCAGCGCCTGCCGCGTGCTTTCTGCCCCCACACTGGCAATCACAGCGCCGCGACCATCCGAAAGCTCGGACATCAGTCGCGTCAACTCCAGACGTTCTTCATAGGTCAGACGCAACACTTCCGAAACCATCGCGCCACACACACCATCCGAGCCCAACTCATAACACCAGTCGATCTCCCGCGCGAGTGATTCCCGATCAATCGTTTCATCAGCCAGCAACGGCGTATGCAATACCGGCAACACTCCCTGAATCGTTCGCGACATGACGTTGGTCTTTCTGTCCCTTAATAAATGCTCGTTTGTGTCTATGCTTCAATGATCTGCTGAATCGCGCCCGCCATTCCCTCAATCAGAATCTCCAGACTTCCCCGTTCGAACGGCGTCTGCCAGACCTGATACAGATCCAGATCATACAATTCCGCCGGCGTCAGATAACCGGTCGTTCCATTGATCAGATTCAGACAGACAATCGTCCGCTCCGGAAATCGTTTTCTGAGTTCGCGCTGCAGAATCGAATACGCTTCGGAAGGGCTGCCAACCAGAATCGTGTCTCCCATCCGCCAGACCCAGATCGGCAAGTCCAGCGTGGCACCATCGCCAATTCCGCGACGAATATTTCGGCGACGTCGCAGCCGTTCTTCCAGTGCCCGGTCGGTACACGCCTGCCTTTGTTGCTCCAATTCCTCTGCGGTCGGCCAGTCCTTTAAAGGGAGTTCCACTTTCACTTCGATTGCTTTTAACAGTGAACTCGTCTTCGCCGAAACAGGTTTCCACACCGCCAGCGGCGCCCCCGATTCCATCACCCCCTGATACTCCAGACAGGTTCCCGGCGGCTCCAGATCTTCCAGTGTCGCGAGTGCGGCATAAGCCAGTTGACGCCCATGCCGATCCGCAACTTCAGTATCACCCACATACTGATACCGCGGCGACAATTCACCCGAAGCGCCCTGCATGAACAGGGCAGGGACCCCCAGCGTTTCCCGAATCGTATCCCGCATCGCTCCCGGATAATCGGGAGAGATCGCCGTATTTTCCCATGCCAGCGTTGTCGGATGGCAGGCGTAATTCACGATCACCGCTTTCAGTTTTCCTTCCGCATCACTGACCCGCCCCACCACCAGCGTGTCGTCGGCCGGTTCACCCGGATTCCAGCCGCAGACGATCCGCTCCGCCTCGGGAGCAGGATCGGGCAGATCCCGCATCGATGCCAGTTGACAGTGCCCCGTTTTCCATTCCAGCACTGCCGCGGTCACGTTTTTGATCGCTTCACGTACTGCAACGAGGGAAGCCTGATAAACGGTTTCCAGATACGCGGCCAGTGATTCACTCGCCGGCAAATCCGGATCGGGATCGGTCAAAGGGGGCGAAGCGTGTGTATGACTCAGACCGAAAATCAAAGCCGACTCTTCGATCTCCAACTCTTCCAGCAAACGCGACTGAAACCGCCGAAACGTAATCAACGAACGCCACCAGCCCAGGTCAGCATCCAGAAAAATCAACGGCTGCTCTGCACCGGCTGCATACAGTACCAGCGCATTCAAAGTCAGCCGGCGATGAATCGAATCGGCCACGTCATGTTTCGCGGCCCCCCAGTTGCGGGCATAAATCCCGACGGGCGGCGTAATATCCACCGTCGCCACACCGATCTGCCCCTGAAATGCCAACTCTGTTCCCGCCTCTACTGCGCGTTCACTCATAACCATTCCCGTATCAATTAACTGTGAATCTCAGTCCCTGTACGCAGACAAATCGGCTTACCAGTCTCCCACCGCACCATCCCGGTAAAAGACGCGCTGCACGGTTTCCTGTTGAAACGGATGTTTCTTGACTTCTTCTTCATTGATCGAAATTCCCAGCCCCGGCTTCTGATTCGGTTTGACCGTGCGTGTCTTGGGATCAATCACAAAGCCTTCTTCGACCACATCCTCTCGCCAGGGAACATCATCATGCACCGATTCACAGATGATGTAACTGGGTTGAGAAAACCCGAATTCCAGCGAAGCCGCCGTGCTGACCGGTCCCTGGGGATTATGGGGTGCGAGCGAAATTCGATGTGCATCCGCCAGAGCCGCAATCCGGCGTGCTTCAGTGAAACCGCCGCAGTGCGTCAGATCGAGCTGGCAGATCTCACAGCCCCGTTTTTCGAACAGATCGCGGAATGCCGCCAGATGCGTCAGTCGTTCCCCCGTCGCAATCGGCGTCGTCACCGCCGCATTGATCCGTGCCAGGCTGTCAATCGATTCCGGCCAGCAAGGTTCTTCGAAGAAATACAAACCATACGGGTCGAGCGCTTTTGCAAACTGCATCCCCATCGCCGGTGAAGGGCGGGCATGGCAGTCCACCATGATATCAATTTCATCGCCAACCGCTTCCCGCATCGCCGCCACACAATCTTCAGCCGCCTGAATCGGTTTCAAACCTTCAATCGGCATCGTCGGCGGCACCGCCATCGATTTGAACGCGGTGAACCCGTCAGCAACCGCCTGCTGTGCCAGCTCTGCAAACTGCGCCGCGTTATCCGTCGACGTCTGATAAAACGATTCCATATTGCCGCCGCCCAGGTGACAATAGAGTCGTACGTAATCGCGAACCGCACCGCCCCAGAGTTGATGGCAGGGCACCCCGTGAATTTTTCCCAGAATATCCCACAGCGCCAGATCGATACCGGCGATTGCCGTCGAACGAGTCACGCCGCTTCCGTGCCAGAA
>NZ_CALFPF010000246.1 GCF_937919775.1 uncultured Gimesia sp. | reverse complement strand
AGCAGTCGGTCCATGGCAGCTATAATATGGGTTCTTCAGCCATTCTGAAGGAACTGCTGGCCCTTTCAGCCGAGTACGAAGAATTTTCGCTGGAGGCCGGCGAAACAGACTACGTTGATCAGGTCATCTCTCGAAAACACCTGCGCAAGTTACTCACTGCGCTCCAGGCACGTGATGCATCTACATTATGCCATTCCCGGCGTGTCGCTTTCCTGGCAAAAGGAATTGCAACGAATTTAGGCTGGGAGGGAATTCATCTGAAGCGGCTGGAGATCGCCGCGTTATTACACGATATCGGAAAAATTGGTGTGCCCGATCACATCATGTTCAAGCCCGGCAAGCTGACATCAGATGAAATTGAACTGATGTCGCATTACCACAACATCGGTCTGGACGTACTGCAGGCGTGTCGCACCGACCATGAAGTTTTGACAATCTTATCACAAACACGCTACCACTTCAGTGGGGCCACTAACGGTTATCAATGTATCGGAAGCGACGTTCATCAGGGAGCACGCATCCTGGCAATTGCGGATGCCTATGACTCTCTGGCTACCGATCAGGTATATCGGGCCGGGAAAAAACATGATGAAATCATGACGATCCTGATGGAAGCAGCCGGAACACAGTTTGACGGAAACATCATTTGCGCGCTATCACGCTGGGAACAAAATGAAAAAGACGCGTTCCACGATGCCATCATCGAAGTCAACCGGCTCTATCAGCCTAAGCCATTTACGGAACGGGAAGCACAAGACGCAAACCTGATCAGCAACATTTTCTCGTATCTGTTTCAGATTGAGAGCCTGTATGACGGTTTTTATGTTGTGAATTCCGATTTTCAATTCGTCCTGTTCAGTCCGGGTCTGGAAAAGCTGACTGAAATCAATGCGACTGAAATCCTGGGAGAAGCCTGGACCAGTCACAGCATGCCTTTGACGAACAAAGAAGGCACCAACCTGTCCACTGCCGAATGCTCGATGAACCGGGTAATCGCAAACGGAAAACCGATGACCACGGAATTCATGCTGGAGCGTCCGGGTGGCCGACTGATTAACATCGAAGTCCAATCGGTGCCCATGTTCGACGATAATGGACATCTGGCGGGCGTGGCAGAAATATTTCGGGACCTGTCCCGTGGCTTAAAGCGGCCTCAGGAATTTAACGATCTCAAACTGGCAGCCAGCATAGATGCGTTGACATCGGTTGCCAATCGAGGCGAACTGGAAACGCAACTGGCAATCATGCTGGCCAGGGTCAATAAACAGCAAAACCCCACACCGTTGAGCATCATGTTTATTGATGCGGATCACTTCAAAAATGTCAATGACACATACGGACATTCGATCGGCGATCAGGTTCTGATCGAAATGGCCCGACTGTTTCAGCATGAAACCTACTCGGGAGAACTGGTCGGCCGTTATGGCGGGGAAGAATTTGTGATTCTCTGTCCGGAAACAGATCTGGAGCATGCTGTCAAAAAAGCCGAACGCTTAAGACTGGCGGTCAATAATCTGAAAATTGACAGCATGAATCGCTCCCCACTGTCAGCTTCCTTCGGAGTTGCAGAAGTCGAATCGGGAGACTCCATCGAAAGTATTTTCCGCCGCGCCGACAAAGCCTTGTATCATGCAAAAGAAACAGGACGCAACAAGGTCTGTGCGTTAACAAATCAACAAATGCTGTCGGGCATCGTTCCCGCTGCCACTGATGCGGAAGAGTCTACCATAGAGGAGATGACTTTTGCGAAGACATTCAACGCCTGCATCTCCTCAGACATTATGGTCTACAAGCTGGGCGGCTTCGTAAACGATAATGGCGCCAGACTGACCGAAGTCAGCACCAATCGAGCTGTAATGCGACTCGGCAAATCTGGCTTGCTCCCCTTCTGGGGGAAAACAGACGACCGCAGACCAGTAGAAGTGGAAGTAGAATTTGGAACGGTCACCAAAAAAGTGCAATCAAGTAACCGGGCATCGGCACCACGCGTTGAAATCATGGTCAGAATTTCTCCTCTGGGCTGGATCAAGAAACCTGCCCTGTTTCAACAGCGTGCCAACCGGGTCTTCCGGCTTTTAAAAGACTACTTCGTAGCCGATTAATTCTTTCCTGCCTTGCAACGGCAAATCCTGCCACTCTGTCGGTGTATCTTTTCCAGCTTCCGCCCACCAGTCAAAACAGGCAACCTGGCAAAAGCTTGCAACCTGTATCGATTAACCCGATTCTTGAATATCAAACGATTATATCCGCAGTACGCCCCGTTATAATCTGCAAGACTGGAAAAATCGTGCACAGCGGAATCAGACGAGTCCGATAAATCATCCGTATCGATTAACAATCAATGTGCGCACGGTGGTTTAATAGTGGATTCCAAAACTCCTAACGATATTCATCATTTTATTTCGATGATCTCAGAATCTCTGTTTTTGCCTTGCGCCATACTGTTTTCAATGCTGGTCGGCTTTTCGGGCTGCGCCAGCTCAGACTGTGGTTACGAAGAAGCGTGCTACCCGGTCTCATCCCGTGTCAAAAAGTCTTTTCTATTCCATCACGACAAATGCACACCGCATCCCTATCGCTCTTTGGAAGGATATCAGACGGACCTGGATAGGCTGGTTGTCAAACATGCTGCCCGGAAGTGTGCAAACAAATCATTAAAAACACTGGCATGTAACTGTAAAGACAAGCCATCCAAGGCCTTTCGCGATGGATATCGGCAGGCATACGTTGATATTGCATTAGGAGAGTCGGGTGAAGTTCCTCCTGTTCCGCCGGAAGAATACTGGGCAGCCCATTATCGTACTCCGGCAGGTTATCAGGAAATTCAGGAATGGTTTACGGGATACAAACTGGGGGCCGAACACGCCCACGCCGATGGACGATACGAATTTAATCAGATTGCGACTCCCTATTCCCTAGCAGGCTGGGATCAACCGCAGTCGTATCCAGGGGCTGAAAATGCAGAGTATTACCAAAATTCCCCTGAGCCGGAAGCAAATTCGAATTACACACCACAGGCACCGAAAATGACCTTACCGCCACCACCCTCTACTCAATCGGAACAACCTTTATTTAACGTTCCACAACGCAGCTATCCGACGCCACCACAGACAGTTCCGCAGATGAAGCAACCGCAGGCTTCACCGGCATTGCCCCGGCCGCAAATTCGCAACCAGCCACCAATCGTGGCCCCGAAACCGGCCTTACAATCCCCGCTTCCTGCTCCCGCTGCAAAGAGCCATCGTCCTGAAATCCGGCAGCCTGCGCCACCTGTATATATCAATGATGATCCGCCGCCGAACCCGTACTCATTACAGTCGTACCCTTATACACCATTACCCGGCAATATGTCGCGCCCTGAATATCACCGGTCATTAAATTACTCGAACGACTCACGTCGATTGCCGCTTGTCCCTGAGGGGCATTCTTACAGAGACAGGTATTAATCGAAGTGTATTAAATCGAA
>NZ_CALFPF010000245.1 GCF_937919775.1 uncultured Gimesia sp. | reverse complement strand
ATCCTGCTCCAGAACTGTTAAGTGTCGATTACTTCACTTTGATGAAAGACTACAAGCAGGCACTGGAATCTCTTGATCATTTGACTGCCGCGCTCAAAACCGTTGACCCCTTTCTTTACTCCCTGCGTGCAGGAATCCTGATCGAAACAGGAGACATTAACTTAGCCGGTAAATACGCCGGCAAAGCAACCGAAATTGAACCGAACCTGCTGCACCCCTATCTGAACCTGATCAATATTTCCGTAATGCAAAATAACTTCGATGAAACCATCAAATACCTGGATACATTAAACACCAAGTTCGGTTTCGCCTACGAAGACCTCGATCTCAGCGAACTGGAAAACTTTGATAAGTTCACAGCATCTCCCCAGTTCAAAAAATGGCAAGCGAGCCAGCCGCCGGCAAGCCCGAAACCGTAGACTGTTATCGCGCCGTCGTCTGCTTCAAGTGTGGCAGTACATCGCATTTTTTAAGTGCCACCAGAGGATAAAACGTCCCGCTGTAAGTAATAAAATGCCAGCGATCGGTATTGAGCGACCGGGTCCACCAGCGGCCCGACTCACGTTGATGTGTCAGCAACCACTGAATTCCCTTTTGAATCTGCGGATCATCAGCGGGCACGCCACTTTCACGTAAGACAATAATCGCCAGCCCGGTCTGGTGGCCGTCGCTGGTCGGATTCTTCCAGACATTCCCCTTTTGATCAAACTCGGGTTCTTCGCGTAACTTCTCTGCACGATTACCACGTCCCCACGCTTCCGGAGCTGCAAAAGTTCGAATCGACCAGCCACCATCGGGCAACTGCTGTTTCCGGACCATCTCAATCAAGGCCTGCTTCTTCTCTGCACTGAGCAGATCCGGATATTGAGCCGCCGTCCACAATAAAATCAAACGACCATAATCGTGCGCGGGCTCGGTCTTCTGCAAATAGGCTTTGAGCCGATCCACGCCCGCTTGCAGGGGTTCCTCTTTCAGGTTTTCCAGCCAGCCTGGCGCAGAGGCAAGTGCCCGCGCTGCGACCGTAGCCCCCTGAAAGTTGCTCGACTCAAACGGAGGCCAGCAATCCAGATTTCCCCAACTCCCGTCTTGCGCCTGCAGGCTCAACATAAACCGCAGTGCTTCATCGGTCTCGGGCGATACTTTTTTGCTGACATGTCGATCCCACTCCGCCAGCCCGGCTGCGATATAAGCCACCTGCGTCGGTCGAATGCCGCTGAGCAGTTTTTCCTGATCCAGCGTTTTCATTTTTCGTAACTCCGAGACAAAAAAGTCACGATTTTCAATCGAAGGCGGCCCCAGTTCCAGCGTCAGTTCAGGACGGGAAAATAGATACAGACCATTCGTATGACAGCTCACACATTTCCGCTGCTTCGTCCAGGCAACCGACCCCTGCTCCAGATAACGGTCCGCCAGCTCCAGCGAAAACTCTTTGCGAATCGGCTCGTCAGCAGTCGCTTCAGGAATCGCGATCTGCTCATAATGATACTGATATTTCTGCTCTTTCGTTTCCGGCGTCTGAGCCATCGCCCATGAACAACAGACACAAGTCACCACGCCAAACGATACGACTCTGAAACGGCCCATCAACGTGGCTCCCTGAAAAAGTTCTGACTCGGTTGACCTGAAGCTTCTGCTCTCTGCAATGCAGCAGCGCAATGAATCAGCATATCTACATGTATTCCATTCCACCACTCAAAACAGAAAAATGACGCCGCCACCAGACAATCGTTCCCGGGTAACACATAATGAAATCTCTGTTTCCGCAATTCTCAAACGGCATTTCCCCCTCAATTCACGGTTATGCGTGAATCAAGAAAATGAAAAATCACAGCTGATTCCTAATTCCTTACCCGGCAGGAAGTTACAAAAAACGAGTTCTCTCATCCGCGCATAAATAAAATTTCACTTCCGCTGTAAGCTACTATGATATTTGCACTTGCAACAAAACACAGAATAAGACATTGCGACATTAAATGCGCTTAAATGTGCCATCAAAAACCAGCGTCAGCCGATCTGTGAAACGAAATGAAGCGGTGTTAAAAAGTGAAAGGGGTTGAAAAGGTGTCACCTTTTTAACGGCACACCCGCACTCGGGTATTTTACCAGAAGAGACGGCCCGGTAAATTCGAATCTCCCCGCAGAGAGACTCAACTGATCAGTCGACCTTCGAACTCAGCCACCGTCTCCCAACCAGCTGGCTGGAAGACGGGTCTGAACCGGACTCCTTCGAGCGAACGCCACAGCCGTTTTTAGAATTCACCTACAACCTGTCCATCATCACGCACGGCAAGTCGCTGAAACGTCGAATCGATATCCTGCACATGGGTCGCCACGGAAACAGTCCCTCTCTTATAGTCGATGTTCTCGCTGAGAAAGTGAACCGAACCATCGCAGAACACGAAATGGGCGCCGCCGACATGGTTGCTGCTGAAACCGCGCACGTCATGCTCGGCCCCCGCAACCGCATTGATCCCATTATAGGTCAGACCAAGCACAGCCATCCCGTTCCCCTTCCGGGCATAACTGCTGCTCTGCACATTGTTGGACGCCGAAAACCCGATCACGTTGGCGCCACCAATCTTGTTCGCCCCCTTGTAAATATAGGCTCTTTCGCCGACGAGGATCGTGTTACTGCTTCCGTCTAAGATATCGCGAAAACGGATACTCGAGTTCGCATAACCAACCCCATGAGCCGGACCATACGAAATCGCATACACGGGAGGCGTGGTACTGTCCCAGGCATTTGCCATCATCACATAATCCGACCGGGCGATCTGGTAGGCAGTGGTGCCGTCGGTCACATTGAAGTCATAGTTATCGGAAGCCGACGCAAAATCATTCAGGTTCGGCCCCGGATCAGAAGGACAGAGAAAAACGGGCATCGGCGACTGCAACGCTTGACGCACGGTCGCATTCGCCAGATTTTGATCCAGCGTCACACTTCCCGCATTGAGTAAATTGTACAACGGAGCCTGATCGATATAAGGCAGCAGGAACGTTGCCCAGCCGTAAACCCCGAGTTCCCCCTGATTACATCCGGACCAGAGCGCTGCAGAACTGCACGGCGTTTTGGTGATATAACCCGGCGGAAGCGTGTTAAAGGCATCATGGTAATTATGCATGGCCAGGCCGATCTGTTTCATGCTGTTCTTACACTGCGACCGGCGGGCGGCCTCGCGCGCCTGTTGTACGGCCGGTAACAGCAGCGCAATCAGAATGGCAATGATCGCAATCACAACTAATAATTCAATCAGCGTGAACCCACGCGTATGATTTGTCCGATTTTTTTTCATCCCGACTCTCCTGAGAGTAATTAACATAAAAAATATCAAGCGCGCATAAAAATAGACGAAGGCTCGTCATAGCGGGTTTTTACTTAGACTTCATTTCAATATCGAATATGTTATCGCCTGGTTTCACCTCCAGTTTCAGTTCACTTTTGGAGCCGTACTTTGCAGGGATCGCTGGTCCGGATTCGTCAATCCCCCATTCAACCCGGACGCTGCACGGGCCGAGCTTGACCCCCTTTTCATCAATCAGATACAGCGCTTCGTAAACCCCCTCGGGATTCGCTTTGGCCGTCGAGGTTCGCCCCTGCTCGGGTTCGAATAAGAGGCTCACGCCGGGGAGGGGTTTACCGTCCAGAGTAACGGCCCCATGAACCTGCCCCAGTTCGGGCATATCCGGGGCACGCTCACTGCACCCCACGCCTATGACAACCATCACTGCAAAAGCCGCTGCCGACATCAAACGTGTCACGGTTTTCCTTTCATACGACTGCGCAGCGCAAAACCACATCAGAATTGAGTGGAGAAACCGGCAAAATCGAGTAGATTCAAGAGAAATGAGGAAAACGTCTTTTTTTGCAGAGCGCGACTTAATGTTAAGATCCCATTAAGATAAGACACAGCTAGTATCTAGAGCCTCACACAAAAAAGCAAGAAAATAATTTCTTATTGCACAGTTTTTGTTTTCTCTATCATTACAGACGTTTCTGTCGGCAGTTGCTCACCGAGACCGCAAAATTATTTTACCCGCCCCCCGTAACACGTTACGATACAATCAGATTCAAATCCCCTTCGTTCGACGGCGTCAATTCTTGACAAAAAAGGAATCCGACCATGCAAACGCTCCTGCAACGTCTACTGGTAATCACACTGATCAGCACCAGCGCAACGATCGCCGTGGGTCAAGACTCAACACAGCCAAATAACGTGGAGCCAGTTCTGGTCCAAAGCCAGGGCCTGATTTTCCTCGTCCCCCAGTCCCGTAATAAACTCATGGCTTACAGCACCCTCACGAACTCCTGGAGCGACACCGAGATTGCCATCGAGCAATCATCGATCCCCTTACTCAAGATTCAGCCGATCGTCTCGAACACACTGGCAGCCTGTCAGATCGGTCAGGAACTCCATGCCTACTCAGCCAAAACCGGCCTCTGGGCCAAATTGAGATTACCGCAAGACTGCAAAATCAGCTTTTCGGTCGGCGATAACCTGATCACAGTTTACGTCAAAACCGAAGCGGGAGT
Organism: uncultured Gimesia sp.; assembly: GCF_937919775.1. Taxonomy (GTDB): domain Bacteria; phylum Planctomycetota; class Planctomycetia; order Planctomycetales; family Planctomycetaceae; genus Gimesia. Next base: position 211 of record NZ_CALFPF010000245.1, on the reverse strand, counting down.
GCAGCTCTATGTCTTCGGCGAACAGGCCAAGGCCTGGTCCGGAGTCGATCTCGCCACCGGAGAACAAGCCCCCATCGGCGAAGCAAAACAGTAGCCGCGGACACAAAATACTTCCCCCCTTTTTATCTTCTCATCAGTAAAGGTTCGCCGTGTAACTTTGGGTTTAGATTTTGAATTCGACTGCTGCTTGCTCATGTTGTTCCTCCTCAGA
>NZ_CALFPF010000244.1 GCF_937919775.1 uncultured Gimesia sp. | reverse complement strand
ATCATGAATCAAAAGATGGTGTGACTTACGATTTTAACAGACGTTCGATTTATCTGCCGGTAATTCGAAATCATCTGTTCGGGATGTTCATGCTGTTCGATTATGCGGACGCCAGCGTATTGAATGGTGACCGGTCTTCGACCACTGTGGCGCCTCAGGCTTTGTTCCTGTTAAACAGTCATCTTGTCGAAGACGCCTCGCAACGCATGGCGGATACGATTTTAAATCAGACAGCGTTGTCGCCGGAACAGAAGCTTCAACAACTGATTTTGAAAGCGTATGGACGTTCGCCGTCAAAAATGGAAATCAACCGGTTATTACAGTTCCTGGATGAAATGGAACGCGATTTACAGAGTGAAGAACCTGATTCGGTGAAACGTATCAATCGTGCCTGGCAGGTCTTCTGTCAGTCAATTTTTGCATCGAGTGAATTTATCTACCTCCGGTAATTCGTTGATCAGCATCAAAATATTAAAGCCGCTACAAAATCGTTCATCAATTTGAATAGAGACCTGCCATGAGTATCCTACCCCAAGCACTGTTCTCCCGGCGTGACCTGTTAAAGAAATCTGCAGTCGGATTTGGGAATCTTGCGTTACTGTCGATGTTAAACGACGAAGCGCGGGCGGCTTCTGCAAAAGATCCGCTGGCCCCTAAAGAACCGCATTTCGCACCGCGGGCCAAACGGGTGATCTTCCTGTTCATGAAGGGGGGGCCTTCCCACATGGACACGTTTGACTATAAACCGGAGTTGCAGAAGTACGATGGAAAACCGCTGCCGTTTGATAAACCCCGCGTGCAGTTTGCACCGACCGGAAACCTGTTGAAATCTCCCTGGAAGTTTAAGCAGTACGGCGAAAGTGGAATTCATGTCAGTGAACTGTTTCCCAACGTCGCTGAATGTGTGGACGATCTCTGTATTATCAATTCACTCTATGGCACGAACGCCGCACATGGGGGCGCTTTACTTAAGCTTCATACTGGCAGTGATGCTTTTGTGCGTCCCAGTATGGGGTCGTGGGTAACCTATGGTCTGGGAACCGAGAATCAGAATCTGCCGGGCTTCATCACTATCTGTCCTACTCTGGCGCATGGCGGTGTGAAGAACTGGAGTTCTGCGTTTCTGCCGGCACCTTATCAGGGGACTCCTCTGGGAAATGCCGCGATTGCTGCCGAGAACGCTCAGATTGAGTTTATCAAAAACGATTTTCTCTCACGCGGCGTACAGCGAAAACAGGTTGATTTTCTGAACGATCTGAATCGGATGCATCAGCAGCAGACGGGCCCCAATCAAATTCTGGAAGACCGCATCGGTTCGTTTGAACTGGCCTTTCGGATGCAGGAAGAGGTTCCCCAGATCCAGGATATCTCGGGTGAAACCGAAGCTACCCGTAAAATGTACGGCCTCGATGAAGCAGAAACGGCTGACTTTGGTCGTCAGTGTCTGATGGCGCGCCGTTTTGCCGAACGGGGGGTTCGCTTCATTCAGGTCTCGCACAGTGATCAGAAAGTGCAGTGGGATCAGCACAGCAATCTGCTCGAAGGGCACGGGAAAAATGCGAAAGAAGTCGACAAACCCATCGCTGCATTGCTTAAAGATCTGAAACAGCGCGGCCTGTTGAAGGATACGCTGGTTGTCTGGGGGGGAGAATTCGGCCGCACGCCGACCGCTCAGGGAAAAAATGGCCGCGACCATAATCCCGAAGGATTCACCATGTGGCTGGCGGGGGGCGGAGTGAAATCCGGTTTCCAGTATGGTGCGACCGATGAGTTTGGCTATTACGCAACCAGGGATAAGATGCACATTCATGATTTCCATGCCACAATGCTGCATCTTCTGGGAATGAACCATGAAAAACTGACCTATCGCTACGCAGGACGAGACTTCCGTCTGACGGATATTGCCGGTCATGTGGCGCATGGTGTCCTG
>NZ_CALFPF010000243.1 GCF_937919775.1 uncultured Gimesia sp. | reverse complement strand
GCCAAAGCAAATTGTGCAGAGAGACACAATTCGGGTCTTCAACCTGAAATAGCTAAGTCAAGAGTAGTACTTTTCTGATGTTGTACCGTGCGGATGTTTACCTGAAACCTTTCACACGGGATATATCGACCTGAGCTTTGCAGCTCAATTTTGCGATCCGGGGATTTCCTGTTGCTGTAACAGATTGCCAGGATGAACCGTTTGTTTGAACTCAATCAATCACTTAAGGATTAGACAAAATTTACAGTAATTGGCTGGCGCCCCGATTCCTGTCATTCTTTAAATGTTACACATTCAGACTTACTCAATCACACGCTATTTATTTACAAGAGAAGGAGAAACATGAAATCAATTCGCCGTAAAAAGACTGCTGGATTTACGTTGATTGAACTGTTGGTGGTCATCGCGATTATCGCCATTTTAATCGCACTGCTATTGCCGGCTGTGCAACAGGCTCGCGAAGCTGCCCGCCGTTCACAGTGTAAAAACAATCTGAAACAGCTGGGACTGGCGTTGTTCAACTACGAGAGTGCCTTCTCGACCTTTCCCCCCAGTCGTCTGCTGGGTAATACCGCGAGCGGCGATTACCCCATCACGAATGCCGATGGCAGTAGCGGAACCACAACTTATTGCTCTTGGACCATCCTGGCTCTGCCGTATCTTGATCAATCGAATGTTTATAACAAGTACAACACAAACGCGCCCTGGTTTGATGCTTCTAACCGCGTGATGATTGAAACTCAGATTCCGGTCATGCTGTGCCCCTCTGTCCCCGGTGCTGACCGCAGGGACGCCTACCATGCTCCCGGTGCCGCAGCCGGTGATTATGGTTCGATCAACGAAGTGAAGAAAAAGTTCTGGACGAACGTGCTGGGCGTCGCTGAGCCTTCTGATGCAGCGAAAGCCGGGATACTGTCAAAGGGACAGAATAATCGTATCCGGGACATCACCGACGGTACTTCCAATACCTTAATGCTCGGTGAAGCAGGCGGCCATCCGTCCGTCTATAATGCCAAAGGGCTCTGGAACTCCACAGATCAGGGCCTCTATCAAGACGACAAAGTAGTGGCGTATGGCGGAAACTATGTCACCACCGACGGTACCGGCTGGGCCGATCCTGATGCCGGGCTGTCTATTAACGGAGCCATAAAGAATGGTTATAATACCTATGGTCCGTATGTGATCAACGAAATCAACGCCAGTGAAATTTTCAGCTTCCATGTAGGCGGTGCCCAGTTTGCGATGGGAGATGGTTCGGTCCGATTCCTTTCACAGAATATCGACGGAGCCCTGTTTGCCCATATCTGTACGCGGGCAGGTGGAGAGACGGTAGGTGAATTCTAAAACGTGAAGAGTGCAGAATAACTGAAGTGAAAAGGCCCTGGTTGCTCAAGCAGCCAGGGCCTTTTGCGTTCCACTGATATCGTTTGCAGACAGAAGCCAGGTTCAGGAGTATGACACTACAGCAGAGACTTGGCGATCTTCGTAAATCTCAACTGCAGATCAGGGAAAGTGCCTGCCTGTGAGACAGGCATTCCCTGAAAACGAATTTCAACTCCATAACCATTTCATTTATTAAGCTTATTCGCCGGGATGGCGAAGACAAATAGTTCTGTCGGGACGTCTGGTTCGAAGTCATTGTCAACCGCGACGACCAGCGTGCGTGAACCATCCGGCAGAGTGGGACCGAAGGTGAGGCCGTCGAATTTTTCAGGCATCTGCGGGCCTTTCAATCCAAAACGCTCATCCATCAGATTCAGCCAGGGCTGTACTTTGAGGGGCTTAACCCCTTGGGGAAGGCCCTGTGTGGGGAGTTGACTGACATTTGAGATGTCGGTCGCCTGACTTGCATCAACGTGGGTCACCGCCTTGAAGTGGGCCTCGTCTCCGCCATCGCCATCCCGCTCGAGTACCAGAAATTCGGTCGAGCTGATTGCCAGAATCTCGCTGATTCCATTTTTCGTTTCCGTCAGCGGATAAGCCCACTGGCGGTTTTTCCCCGTTTTCAGATCGAGGACAAACAGCCGGCTAAATTGTCCTCTGCGTTTTCCTTTTTTCGTGGGGACACTGTCCTGAATCAGAGGCGCCTGGGCAATGGCGACCAGGTAGCGGCCATCCGGGGTCAGGGCCAGTCCCTCGAAGCCCTTATTTGGCTGACGTCCCTGACTGTTCAGACTGGCCTCTTTTTCGGAGTCTGCATGCGGCACGGCAATTCGGAAATGTCCCGGTATCTGCAATTCGCCGCTGACGACGCCATTCTCCGTAACTTCATAGATTGCGGGTCCATACTCGTCTGAGATATAGAGCTTATTGTCGGACGTGCAGCGGATGCCCTCCGGATCGAGGCGTTTCACTAAAGGGGTCTCAGCGCCCTCCGATTTGGCTGCGGCTCCGGAGATGCTTCGTCCGTCGATATCTTTGAGCAAGTGTGTTTCCAGTAATCGTGCCGAGACGGCTGGCGTTTTCTCGGGATCGATATCAATTTCAGCGACATGGAATCGACAGGGATACGAGACAGCCCCATCGAGGGGCCCGCGGTCCGACAGCAACAGATAACGGTTGCCGGCGCCTGTGTAATCGATCGCCGAAATTCCGCCAAAAAGATCGCGAGGGTACTTCTTTGCCACGGTCCCTTTCAGACCACTGAGATCGCGAGTCATGCCCGGTAATGAAACGCGACCGATTAACTCGATTTCGCCTGCAATCAGCGAGCTGAATGAAACAACTGACAGAGCAGCTGCACAAAAAAAAGGGATCAGTTGACGGGGAAATAATGGCATGATTCAAATGCATCCTTTGTTACTGGTCATATTGGATTTCAGTTTGTCGTGCAGAGTCGATAACACAGGATTATGGGTGTGATCCATCAGGGTTACAAGCAGCATCACGCGATGCTCATCAGTTTTTCACAAACCAATTGATATCGCCGGGAAAGATCAGTATTCACGGCTTCTTAACATTTTATTAACACTTTCCGGCTAGTCTGTGCACAGTTGCCTGCCATCATTTTGAGCTTGTGGTTTACTTGATCCAGACACGGGCTGGTTCCTGTTTTGCGTAGGCATTCCCTTACAAAAACTTGATGCACGCTCGCGTTGCTGACAGGCTGAGTTGATTACCGATTCTTTGACAGCACTCTTAATTCAGTTAGACTTCCGAAAGAGAGAACAATGGATAGAAGCAGTGGGCCTTTCAATCGTTTTGACTCCGGCAGTAATGATCGTAAAGCGTCAGGGATTTGTCAGTTGACCGGTGCAGCACTGCTCCTGTTACTCACACTATCAACTGGTTGCGGTTCAGCAGAAGCGGAAAATGTCCGCGAGGTCTATCCGGTAACAGGCGAAGTTTTTTATAAGGGGAACCCGATTCCGGACGGAATGGTTTCACTGACACCGGTGACATCACCCAATGATGAGAAACCCTTTTATGTTCCGCGTGGAACCGTTGACGAAAACGGAATGTTCAAAATCTCAACCTATCAGTCGGGAGATGGTGCACCTCCGGGTGAATACAAGGTCTCGTTCACCTGGGTTGGTTCACTCGAAGGGGTGAGCGAGGACGAGGAAGACAAGCTGCCTGAAAAACTCCCGCGGAAGTACACCAATCCGGAAACATCCGGAATTACAGTGACCGTCAAGGAGCGCGATAACCTGCTCTCCCCGATTGAGTTGAAATAAGGCCTGTTGACCTTGTTCAACTTCAATACCAGTCATGACTGTCCGGTGCATTAGATGGCCACGAAGCCTGTGTGCCATCTAAGTACCTCACCAGTAATCGTCTTCTGGACTCTCTTTTTGAAACTGACGGTGTATCGTCCCGTAGTAGACGGGAAAATTGAGTGGCTTAGCTGGAATTGCATTACCTGCTGAGTGTCGACGCTGATGCAACCAACCGAACTGCAGGCCAGAGCACCTTGATGATGAAACGCCTTGAATCCGCACAACGCAGGTACACTTCGGCCATCAAGCAGTATTGCCAGATCAAAAAGTTGTTGCCTGGTAATAACCGTCAGCCCGATCTCAGAATCTTTCAGCCCCGGCAGGACAGTGCTTGAGTTTGCTGCTATATTCCACGAATTTATCACCCCCTACGGGACTTAACGGACGACAGTCTTTTTGTACCCGACGGCTCATCGTAATTAATTATCCGCAGCCAGCCGCAGAATCGCATTATTCTCCGATGCCAGTTTCCGTTTGAGTTGTTCGGAGAGTTTGAAGGCGTTTTTATTTTCTCGATGACCTCTTAGGGGT
>NZ_CALFPF010000242.1 GCF_937919775.1 uncultured Gimesia sp. | reverse complement strand
ACCGGAGGTTCATTGAACAGTTTGATCAGAGACTAATCTGATAGCTGCCTACATAAAAGACGAAGCAATGATATTCGACAATTTCACCAGGCGCCAGGGGGCTTTCGCCCGAGTGGCCGTTGTCAGCAGCACCGCGAAGCCATCGCGGCGGCGGTCCATCCAGACCATCGTGCCGGTGGCGCCCGTATGTCCGAACACGCTTCGGTCGAGTAAATTCCCCCAGCTGCCAGACTGACCGGGATGATTCAGCCTCCAGCCCAGTCCCCACGGTTGAGAACGGCGGATCGGTTCGGGCAGATCCGGATAATCATCGAGCCGATTCGTGGTCACCATTTCCATCATCGATCGGGAAAGCAGCCGGACTCCGTTTTGTTCGCCATAGTTGAGCATGCACTGACAGAGTACGGCCATATCTGCGGGAGAACTAAACATGCCCCCCCAGGGAACCCCCAGATCCTGCCAGTAGTTGCTGTTCCAGCCGAAATTGGAACCGATCTGGTATTCCGGCGTTTCGACGCGCACCAGACGTTCGCGCGGAAAGTCGCCACGCCCCAGCCAGGTACTTTGCAGTCCGAGTGGTTTGATGATTTCGTCTCGCACATGCTGGGCAATCGTTTTTCTGGTGAGACGTTGTATAATCTCCGCCACGATCAAAGTGCCCATACTCTGATAACTGAGTCCGGTTCCCGCAGGTTGAAAAAGAGGCACTGTGTCATAGATGGCGCCGTGAATAAATTGAGCGAGCGGCGCCAGCGATTGGCGCAGCGCGACATTGTTCTCCAGCATATCGGGCATACCTGAAGTGTGTGTAAACAGGTGATGCACTAGAATGGATTCTTTGTGGTGCGCTGCGAAGTCGGGAATGTAATGTGTGACCGGTTCCGTTAATACCAGATCGCCGCGTTCCACCAGTCTCAATGCGCTCATATAAACAATAGGTTTGGTGATGGAAGCCAGCAGAAACATGCCGTCCTGCCGAACGGCTTCCGCGTTTTTTTCCGGTCCCTGTTTGCCAAAGAACTGAGGCTCCACCATTTTGCCATGTCGGCCGACGACGATGGCGGCTCCGGGGACAACGCTTGCGTCTGTCCATTCTTTTAACAATCGTCCCGCCTGTTGCAGCCGTTCTCCGTCGAGGTCGATCTCCTGCGGTTTGACGAGGGGCAGCGAAGTCATACGAGAGTTCCTCTAAAAAGACAGCCTGTGTTGACGCGGACGAACCCATTCACCATGATCGATAGGGAAGTGTTCGTCAAGCGATCGGGCCTATGTATATAGAGGCGATGAGATTCATTCAAACAAGACAAGGTTGAATTCATGCTGGAAAAATCGATTACTATTATGACAGTCTTTTGTCTGGGACTGGGGATCACGGAATTAGGCGCGGCGGAGTTACCTGACCGGGATGGAACCGTTTCGATTGAAACTCAGGAATGGCCGTTTGAGCCGGGGCCACGTTCTGTCAAAGTTTACATCTACTATCCGGGAAACAGCCTGGCGAATGTGACCGCGGAAACGGGCTTGATGCTCAACCTGCATAACTGGGGGGGCACGAATACGTCGGGCGCCGGCAATCCGGCAGTGCTTACGAAAGAATTGAATGTAATTGCGATTTCGGTCGATTATCTGCAGAGCGGTGCGTGGAAAGCAGAATCAGCGACCGGAGCCCCCTATGATTTTGGATATCTGCAGGCCATTGATGCGCTGCGGGCGCTGTCGTTTGTGTATCACGCACTGCTTGAGAAAAAAATCCCGTTCAATTCAAAGCGGATTTATTCGACCGGCGGTTCGGGGGGCGGGAATGTGACGCTGATGTGTAACAAATTCGCACCAAATACTTTTACGTGTGTGATTGATATCTGCGGGATGCCTCGGCTCTCCGATGATATCGCATTCCATCTGCCCGGAGGCAGCAGTCTGAATGCCCGCTACAGTCAGGATCAAAGTTCAAAAAATTATCTGACGCCGGGCGCGCAGGAGATTCGATTCATCGGGAATCCCGAACATTTGAAATTGATGAAAGACAGAGGGCATGCGGCCAAGATTATTATCATTCATGGAACGGGAGACACGACCTGTCCTTACACCGATGCACAGCAGATGTATCAGAATATGAAAACCGCTGAACTGGACGTCGAAGCCAAATTTGTTGCACCCGCGGATATTGATAACGTCGTTTTTAAAAACATCGGTCATTCACTCGGCGATCGTACGCAGATGATGCTCAAGTATGGCGGGGACTATGCCATTCCCGGACGCGAGAAGTTTCGCCTGCGGACGTCTCCCACCGATTTTGAATTAAAGCAGGATGTGATTTACCCCACTTCTGACGGACGCTATGTGATCTCTTATGCTGACGGAAAACCAACGGTCCGTTTCGAGTCAAAATGAGTTTGGTTGTCTGTGGTACAATCAAACTTTCGGTCCGGGTGTGAAGTCGATCAAGGCTTTGGGAGGGACCGCAACCCGTAACGCGTTGAGCACAGCCAGAACATCAATTACCTCCTGAGTCAATGCACCGGCGACGGGGGGCAGATAACCTGCTGCAGCGAACAGCATGCCCAGCATACTCAGACCCATGCCTCCCATCGCACTTTCCAGGGCGATGCGTCGCATACGGCGGCTGATGTGCAGGAATTCGTCGATTTTTTGCAGCGAGCTGTCCATGATAATCACGTCGGCAGCTTCTGTGGTGACATCGCTGTTTTGACCGAAGGCGATGCCGATCGTCGCTGCGATCAGGGCGGGGGCGTCGTTGATGCCATCGCCGACAAAGATGGTATTGGCGCGTGTGGTTTCGTCATTAACGATCGCCAGTTTTTGTTCGGGGCTCTGACTGAAGAAGACATTGTCGATGCCCACCTGATCGGCGAGGTAACGTACTTCCGATTCCCGATCACCGGAGACCAGCATCGTGCGCTCAATATGATGTCGCGGCGAGAGATGATTGATAAAGGACTGACCGTCGGTGCGCGGCGTATCCCGAAAACGATACGTGCCGGCATATAAATCGTCAACCAGGATCAGGCATTCCAGGCCTCCTGATTGCGGCGGCAATTGATCTGCCACATCGGGCTGCTGTTGGAGCAGTTTCTTGCGACTGGTAATCTGGATCGAACGTCCGCCAACGGTTCCCTGTAATCCCTGTCCCGGGGGTTCGCTGATTTCCGTCGCCTCGTGGATGACCGTTTTCGCTTCCTGCATGGCGGTCTGAATCGCTTGTGCCAGCGGATGCTTAGAAAATCGTTCTATGCTCCCGACGAGCGAGAGGACTTCATTTGGATCAAAACCGGCAGTACAGATCTGTTCTGTGAGATGGGGTTCTCCATAAGTCAGCGTTCCCGTTTTATCGAAAATGATCGTGCGGCAGGTGTCGGCGGTTTCCAGTGCGGTTGGGTCGCGGACAATGATCGCTCTGCGGGCCGCCAGGGAGATGGAACCAATGATGGCGACCGGAATCGCAATTAACAGCGGGCAGGGAGTGGCGACCACCATCACCGCCAGAAATCGGACCGGATCACCGGAAACGATCCAGGCAGCCAGTCCAATCAAAACCGCCAGAGGCGTGTACCATGCACCCAGTTTGTCTGCCATGCGACGCATCTGGGGTCGATGTTGTTCCGATGTCTGCATGACCTCCATGATTTTGGCATACCGCGAATCAACGGCCAGTTTTTCTGCGCGGATCGTTAATGCCGATTCGCCATTAATCGCACCCGATAATACCTGCGACCCCGGAGTCTTGGACATCATATAAGGCTCACCGGTGAGATACGATTCATCCATCACGCCGTGGCCTTCCAGCACGCTTCCGTCAATGGGGCAGATTTCGTGCGGGAAAATGACGAGCGTGTCATTGATGGCAATCTGATCCAGGGAAACATCTTCGATGCGGGAGTCGATTTTACGATGCGCGATCGACGGCATCCGTTTACTAAGCGCCTGCAGCACGGATGAGGCACTGCGGACGGCGTATGCTTCCAGCGCTTCACCTCCGGAAAGCATCAGAACTACCAGAGATCCCGCCAGATACTCATCGAGTAATATCGAGACGACGATGGAGATCCCGGCCAGCAGATCGGAACCGAATTCCCGGTGAATCATTTTGACCAGCAGTCCCCAGACCAGCGGCGTACCACCCAAAGCCAGCGCGGCCCAGAGCGGGAGGTTCTGAACGGTCTCCGATGTGACGAGCGCGAAGCGTAAGACCAGATGTGCAGCGATCATGACGATCGTGAAAACCGCGATCAATGTTTCAAGAGACTTCCAGACAGGTGAACTCGATTTCGGCGGATTAGAGTTCGACACGGTTTTTCCTTTTGTGTTTGCAGCCGAGAATATTCGACTGTATGTGTTGCCTGTCTCATTTGGCGAATGTGATACTGTAACGAATCTGGGTTACTTATAATGGATGTTGGTGACACACGTCTATTATAACCGCATCTTGCTAACAGAGGCGCTCTAATTCTCAATCGGCGGATAAGTTCAGTCTGTTTGACAGATGAAAATTATGCGATTACCATTTGTGCAATCAGTCCGAAGACAAAACCAAGCACTGCTCCCAATGCGGGAGCCCAGCGGCGTGCCAGTTTCGCCTGGGGTGCAATATCCTGAAATGTCAAATAAAGAATCCCACCCGCGGCGAACAGCATTGTCATACCGACCAGTTGTGGGACCTGCGATAATAAATAATATCCAATGAGCCCGGAAAGGGGGCCCAGTAGAACCAGCAGGCAAAAACCAGGCAGGATCAGGTGTCGCTTCATCGTTTCAGAAGTCCTCAGTTCTCTGTAGGCATTAAAACCTTCCGGCAAATTCTGGAGCCCGATTAAGATGGCAAGCAGCATCCCCACCGAACCGCCATTGGCAAACGTGGCTCCCAGCGCCAGCGATTCGGGTATGAAATCCAGCAGCATGGCGATCATCTGTGAAGCGGAATTTTGATGCTTTTCCAGCATCCGGTCGAGGAACATAAAACAGATGCCGCCCATGAGAATGGCGCCGGCTGCTGTCAGGGGATGCATCTCTGTTATGCCGACCGGGACCAGGACCAGAGCGACGGCAGCCAGCAGCACCCCACCGCCAAAGGCAATAATCGAATGACGAAACTCTTCTTCGAGCCAGCGCGGGTGAATCCGTTCGATTTTCGCGAGAAAACCACCGATGGGTATGGTGCTTCCCGCCAGAGTCGTCAACACAATAACTTCCAGTATGCCCGACAATTTTTCCCCTTTATGTAAAAGAAGGTCATCAGAGTAGCCGCGGATCTCTCCCAATGATTCCTGTTTCACAGGATACCAGTATTACGGAATAAGCACAGGCGTTTTACAGTCGGATTTCATTCCGGAACGAAAAATAGCCCGGTGTGGAAACCGGGCTATAGGGGGATTGCGAGTACAACGAGATTGGTCTACTGAGGCAACCGTCCGACTTCTGTTTTTGTGAACGGTCCGGAACAGGCTTTCATAAATGCTACCAGATCCTGCTTATCCTGATCTGAAAGATTGAGTTTTTTCACTTTGTCACTCAGGGTCGGGTTCGGAGTGCCTCCCTTGTTGTAGTGTTCCACCACTTCTTCGAGAGTTTTTAAAGAACCGTCGTGCATGTAAGGGGCGCTGAATTCCACGTTGCGGATCGTGGGGGTTTTGAAAGCGCCTTTGTCCTTTTCCTGTTTGGTGACTTCATAACGGCCGAGGTCCGGTTTTTCGGCATCCATGCCCACGCCGAGGTTATGATATTTTTCATCAGTCAGATTCGGCCCTAAGTGGCAGGCGGCACAATTCACTTTTTCACTGAAAAACAGGTCCATTCCCCGCTTGGCGCTTTTCGACATGGGGTGCGCTTTGGCTGGAGTCAGAGCCGCCTGATATTCTTCCTCAAGATCTTCGAGGTCTTCTTTATCCATTTTCAGGAACGGTTTCAGTTGTTCCTGATAATCAAAGGGAGAAGGTCCCGATACGAGCGTACGTTCGAATGCGGCAATGGCCTTGCCGATGTTATCGATGTTGACTCCGTCGTTAAAAATTTTATGGAATTGCAGCCGATAACCGGGAAGTTCTTTAATGGATTTGACGACCGCTTCATGGGTATGTCCCATTTCAATCGGGTTGGCGATGGGGCCGACCGCCTGATCTTCCAGAGTGGCTGCACGACCATCCCAGAACTGAGGACCACTCAAGATACGGTTGTAACTCACGGGAGAATTACGTCCCCCTTCCTGATCCCCAATGCCGACTCCAAAACGTGTGTGCCGACCAAATCCTTCATCGGGATGATGGCAGCTGGCGCAACTGATGGTGTTGTCTGCAGAGAGTCGCGTGTCAAAATACAATTGTCGCCCGAGTTCCACCTTGGCTCGTGTCAGCGGATTTTCTTTGAGGCCCACCATCTGACCTGCCCCTGCGCTGAGACCGAGCGGCAAAGTCACTTCCAGTACTTCATGGTTTTCGGGATTACTGAGCCAGGCTTTGATTTCTTTTTCCGAGAGTGGTCCTTTACCGGGAATTCCGGATGTCAACTCAGGTGTGCCTAACAGCACTTTGTTGGATTTCTTCGCAGAAGATGTGTTCTTGTCTCCCGCATGAGCGCCCCGCTCAGCATAGGCGATCACGAAAACAATTCCACACACGATGCCAAGCTTCAGCAGCAGGGAGTTCCGACTATGTTTCAATACATTCATACGACTGTTTCCCTTTCCGGGAAGTACCCGGCCTTGTTATTTCAGGATAAAACGATTTTTTGATCTTACATGCGTTCTGGGGCATGCGTTCTGAGTTTTCAGAACCAGGCGAGATTCAACTGATGCTTGCTACACAAGAACTGTTGAGTGTTTCTTTGGGGAAGGACTGATATATAAAATTGTAAACATGTAAGGGAGGCTTTTCAATTTAGAAAAGTGAATCAGAGGGGTCGGGAATTCAAAAAACGAATGTGCACTTGGCAGGCGTGAGACTTCAACTGACTTCGGCAGGACTGGTTTGCAATAGAACCATCTCGTGATATTTGCCACCTGCTTCCATCAGCGCATCATGCGTACCGGTTTCCGTAATACGTCCGTCTTCGAAGACCACGATCCGGTTGGCGTGGCTGATCGTACTCAGTCTGTGAGCGATGACAAAACAGGTGCGGTTCCGCATTAATCGCGTCAGGCTGTCCTGAATCAGTCGTTCACTTTCGGTATCCAGATTACTGGTTGCTTCATCAAGAATTAATATTCGCGGGTCGGCCAGAATGGCACGCGCAATCGCCAGCCGCTGTCTTTGTCCGCCACTCAACTTCACGCCCCGTTCTCCGATCAAAGTCAGATAACTGTTGGGAAGCGTTTTGATAAATTCATCTGCATTGGCGATTTCCGCTGCGCGTTGAATTTCTTCAAGCGTGGCTCTGCGATTTCCATAGCCGATGTTCTCAGCCACAGAGCCATCAAACAGAAAGACATCCTGTTCCACGACTCCGATATGATTGCGATAACTTTCCACGTCGAAGTCTCGCAAATCGCGACCATCCAGCAGCAATCGTCCTTCCGTCGGATCGTAGAATCGCGCGACCAGATTGCAGAACGTTGTTTTTCCCGCACCACTGGGACCGACGAGGGCAATCGTTTCCCCCGGTTCGACTTCCAGCGAGATTTCCTGCAGCGCATATTGTTGAGTGTTGGGATATTGGAAACTGACATTCTCAAAAGTAATCCGGCCGGAAATCTCGGATTTGCTGATAGTCTTCGCCGTGGAGGAAACCATCTCGCGCGGTTCTTCCATTAAATCGAGCACCCGATCAAAGCCTGACAGGCTGTTCTGGAACTGGGCCGCACTCTGGGCCAGCATTGCTAATGGCCCGAGCAGCATCAACAGGTAAGCCAGGAACATCACCAGGTCGCCTAACGTCAGTTGACCTTGCAGCACCTGCCAGCCGCCATATAACAGCAGACAGGCGGCGGCAACGGGGATCAACGTTTCCCAGACAATTTCAATGAACCGGGCCCACCACCAGGCATACAGTTCCTGGCGTGCCATGAGATGGTTGCCGCGCATCACACGGCTGGTTTCAGAACGCTGTCTGCCGAACGCGCGGACCACGCGCATACCGCCGAACGATTCGGTTGCCAGCGCATCGACATCCGCGCGCTGGGCGCGGATTTTGCGGTGTTGTGGTCGAATGCGACTGATCCAGGTGCGGTGTGTCAGATACACCATCGGGCCCAGGAAGAGTGCCCCCAGGAGCAGTCGCCAGTCGACCCACGCCAGAATGATCAGGCTGCCCAGCAGTTGAATAATGGCGCGGCAGGGGTTGTATAACATTCCAAAAACCAGCTCACCGACACTGCCCGCGTCTTCCCGCAGGATACTTGCAGCGCCTCCCGACTTGAGTTCCTGTACCCGATGCAAAGGCAGACGTACCGCCTGCGCAAAGACATCCTTGCGAACTTTCATCTGGATCATTTTTGTCACGCGGGTGGCGTGCCAGCGCCCCCAGATCTGCAATGCGATGCGAATTAATGAAATGAAAATGACGGCGATGGTAATCGATACCAGCAGCGGCCAGGGTTCGTGAGGAACCCACGTCGGCATGAGCGCCGGCAGCGGTTTTTTATCGAGTACGTAATCGACGACAAATTTGGTCGCGGCCGGCGGGATGAGTGCCAGCAGAGTGGCGACGGTCAGTGTCAACAGCGACAGAATCATCGGTCCGCGATGAATTTTCAGTAAGCTGAGAAAGCTCCGCACGAGTTCCCAGGAGGAACGGTCCCGTTTCGAAGCATGCTTGCCCTGCGAAGGACCATGTTTTTCGCGAAACTCGGTTTTGTACTCTTCAAATTGTTTACGACTGGAGAGCGAATTCGTACTCATGGATGATCTTTGTGATTCACGGTATTTGAAGCGGATACCGTTTCAGAAAAGGTAAGGATTATGTGTTGAAAGGGGCTTCTCTCTATTATAGAGGATCTCCGTCGGTAACAAGTCCCTGTTTAAGTATATCCGCGTGCACTGAATAATGCGACTGGATGAGAATCACAGCGATCATTGTGCCGTTTTTCAAGGCGTTTCTTACTGTTAAGTCACTTCAGATTCGATTAGACAGTTTGAAGAAAACCATTTTTGCAGAGGCAGGAATTGTTGTGAGGATCTGGTGAGGAGACGAAAAAACAAAACCCCTGCAGCACAGTAATCTTCATTCTGTGCTGCAGGGGCTGGTTTTACTTCTTTGTGACTGATTCTTTGGGTTTATCATCGGTCAATGGGAAATCGATTGTATTAGCCTTGTCTGCGGTGACGGTCACCAGCAGTCCGGATTTTTCCAGATCGCCGTACCATTCCGGAATCACCGAGACCGGTTCCGCATTTGCTTTGACCGTGTCTTCCGGTAACCCTGATCCTCCGGAACTGGTAAGTGCGGTAATCATGACTTTGTAATCACCGGGAATCACTCCGTCGTCTTCTTCATAGGTTCCCATTTCATAAATCCCTTCACGGTTGACTTTTCCCTGAGCCGGAGGGCCACCGCCAATCGGTATGAAAACCAGAGAACCAATACTTAACGGTTTTCCATTATAGCTGATGGAACCAGTCACCGTGGCACGTGCCGGTCGACCATCACTACAGCCTGACGTGTTGAGCAGTACAGCGAAGAGTAAGAGCGGGAGTAAGTTTGTCCGGTTAAATAATTTGACACAAACCACTGGTAGTTTAGATATCATCAGTGTCCCTTTATAGTGTGAGATAATGAGTCGGGAAGAGTACGTGCTGCGCAATTCAAACGTAGCATGCAGTATAGAGAGCTTGAGACGGTGACGACTCAAACTCTCTTAGCCTGCTTGGTTTCAGAACGAATGAAATATAAAGAGGTTTTAATGCCATTCGCCAAGTACTTCTCCACCGGCACGTGTTCCCAGCGATTTGAACAACCCGAGATCGATATTCTCACTAATGAAGTGAGTGGAACCATCGGCCATCATGAAGTGGGCACCCCCGACATGGTAACTGGTGAAGGGAGTATGATTGGTGCCGAAATCTCCGCGATAGTTGATTGGAAACTGGATGTTTTTACTATCCAGAGTCAGTCGTCTCGTGCTGGTATACCAATACATGCCCCACGTCCAGGGCTGGATGCCACCCCATCCGACTTTCATCGATGCAGACCAGCCATGTGAAGAGGATGATTCGCCCAACAGAATTGTGTTCGAAGATCCATCGACAATGTCGCGAAACTTGGTCGCACTATGCGGGTAGATGATCCCTGTATCGGCCCATCGGTAATTATTGCTCTCAGTGGGATTGGTAACATCTTCAATACGACCGGCAACTCCCCGATAATGCAATGCACCTTGACCGACAATCCAGGGTAACGCGGAATTGACGATGTCCGGGGAACGGTTACCCAGAGCTGAGGAAGGGCAGGCGAGTACCGGAACCGGCCCCCAGATTTCATTCGACCCATAATGCGGCGCGGTCTCATATCGCCACGGGGCGAGTATGGTGATTGGGTTTGCGGAAAACCCTTCCATGGCGTGAACGCGGGTTGCCTCATCAATATAAGGGAAGATCTTGGGGGCCCATCCCATATGATATCCGCCTCCGGAATAGTTAGGCGTCGGATGGCTTCCATTAGGGAAAGTGGTAAAGGTGTCGTGGTAGTTGTGGAATGCAAGCCCCAGTTGTTTGAGATTGTTCTTGCACTGAGAACGCCGGGCTGCTTCCCGGGCTTGCTGGACTGCCGGTAAAAGCAGGGCAATCAAAATTGCGATGATCGCAATAACAACTAACAATTCGATTAAAGTAAACGCTCTGCGTCTGGAATAAGTGCTCATCGTACATTTCCTGGAATGAATGTTATTTGGAAATATATAAATCGTGAGCGACTTTAACGTGTGTGAGCGACTTTTGAGAGACTTTCAAGATTCAAATGGTTTTTGTGAAATAATGTTTAATAAAGAATAGTTAAATTATTCGATCTGTCAACATATTTTATAAAAAAGGTCTTTTTTGTTCAGGGAAAATACGGTGTTAGTTTGTTTTCACTCGAAACACACAGATTATCCAGTGAATTTGAGTTTCAAACCGAGTAGAAACGATGACCGATTCAGGCTCTGGCCAGTGGTTGCTTTGATGAGTTTGTCTGGACCTGGGGTTGTGTCGTCAGTACGATGAATCTTACATCAGTATGTGGTGATCCTTCCCCCAATTCTCTTTCCCAGGTGAAATCAATCCTTTGAATTTGCTGTCCTATTGCCTTAAGTTGATTCTATTGGCCATCACTCTCGGGGTCCCCTTTTCGCTCTGCGCGGCTGCTGATGTGAATTTTAGCCGCGACATCCTGCCGCTGCTTTCCGACCGCTGCTTTCACTGCCACGGCCCTGAGCCCACGCATCGCGAAGCCGACCTGCGCCTGGATTTACGCGAGGCGGCGACTGCAGACCGGGATGGAACCACCGTGATTGTTCCGGGGAAACCGGAAGCGAGTGAGTTACTGACCCGGATTACCAGCAGCGATGCCGACCTCTTAATGCCGCCACCTGACTCACATCGCAAGCCGCTGACAAAAAAACAGACGGAACTCATCCGGAAATGGATCGCCGAAGGCGCGAAATGGGGCCAGCACTGGTCATTTGAAAAACCGGTGAAAGTAGCTGTCAGCCCTCAGGAAAAAAGTCAGAATCCCATCGATGTACTTGTCCAGCGTAGACTGACTGAAGAGGGGCTGACTCTTTCCCCCGTCACAACAAAACAGACACTCATTCGCCGGCTCTCGTTTGATCTGACCGGACTGCCTCCGACTCCTCAAGAAGTGGAAGCATTTGTGAATGATCCGTCTCCGGACGCAGATGCAAAACTTGTCGACCGGTTATTAAAGTCGAAACATTATGGCGAGCGGATGGCGATGTGGTGGCTGGATCTCGCACGATATTCCGATACGGACGGTTTTCAGCAGGACGCGACGCGCACGAACTGGCCGTGGCGGGACTGGGTAATTCAGTCGTTCAACAAAAATCAAGCCTTCGATCAATTTACGATCGAACAATTCGCCGGCGACTTATTGCCGGGGGCGACGCCGGAACAAAAGCTGGCGACCTGCTTTCATCGCAATCATATGACAAACGGCGAAGGGGGCCGCGATCCGGAAGAATCGCGCATCGATTACGTGATCGACCGCGTCAACACCACGGGAACCGTCTGGCTGGGACTCACGCTGGGCTGCTGTCAGTGCCACTCTCACAAATTTGATCCGATATCTCAGGCCGACTATTACAGCCTGTTCGCGTTCTTCAACAGCATTGATGAAGATGGCAAAGCGGGCGGCGGTGCGAAGCCGTATCTCAAATTCAAATCGCCGCTGGTTACGCGTGCGATCCAGGAAGCACAACAGGTGGTCGATGAACGCAGACCGTTAGAAGCGGAAACCCGCAAACAGGCCGAACAGGCATTCGAACCGTGGCTGGCCGAGCAGATACGTTTTGTCGAACAGGGATTCACTGCCTGGCATCTGCCGCAAACCAGATCACTTCAATCAGTCGAAGGGACCATTCTCACTCAGGAAGCGGATGGCACGGTTCAGGCCAGCGGGCCGAATCCTCGACAGGAAGATTATCGCCTGACGGCTGCGACGAACTTGGCTCGCGTGACCGGCATCCGGCTGGAAGTGTTTCCGCATGTTTCGCATACCGAAGGGAAATTGAGCCGGGGTGCGAGTGGGGAATTGATTCTGACCGACGTCAAACTTCAGGTGCGTCGTCAGGGGAGTTCACAGTTGCGGGATATCGAGTTCGCGACCGCGGTGGCAGATGTCGAGAAAACAGCCAAAGGCCGCAACTATGGGAAAATCAAAGACACGCTCGATGACGATCCCCGCAACGGCTGGACAACAGAAGACCATGATCCAAAGCAGAAACATGTCGCCGTATTCGCTTTAGCGGAACCTCTGGTTCTTGACGATCAGGAAGAGCTGATTTTCGTGATGCTGCATCGTTCGACCGAAGGGGACGCGAACATCGGTCGATTTCGTGTCATGCTCACGGATCAGCCGGGCCAGGCGGTTCGCTCACTTGATCCGATGCCTCTGGAAGCGTTGGCGGCCGTCAAGACAACCGAGGTTTCTAAACTCGATCCAAAATTGAAAGCGCGTCTGCTGGAACAGTTTCTTGTTGATCACGGCGTTTATCAGAGAAAAAAGACAGAACTGGATCGGGCGAACGCACAGCTCGCTCAAGTCAAAAAAGCGGCCGGTGAATTGAACGTGATGGTTTTGGCCGAACGAAAAGAGCCTCGTAAAACATTTGTGTTGGAACGAGGCGTCTGGGATAAACACGGAGCCGAAGTGTCACGCTCAGTGCCGAAAGCGGTTTTCCCGTTGCCGCAAGAAAAAACAAAAGATCGGCTCGATCTGGCGCGGTGGCTGGTTTCCGATCAGAACCCGTTAACCGCGCGGGTTGTTGTGAATCATTTGTGGCAGATCTGTTTTGGTGAGGGGCTAGTCCGTACGCCGGGCGACTTTGGTCTGCAGGGAGAAGGACCGACGCATCCGGAAGTCATCGACTGGCTGGCGGTCGAACTGATGGAACACAACTGGGACCTGCAGCACGTGCTGCGTTTGATTGTGACCAGCCGCACGTATCAGCAGCGCAGTGAGGTCTTGCCAGCATTACTGGAACGTGATCCGGAAAACCGTTTGCTGGCTCGCGGCCCGCGATTCCGTTTACCAAGCTGGATGATTCGTGACGCCGCATTACAGGCGAGCGGTTTATTGAACCCGGCGCTGGGGGGGCCTCCGGTGATGCCTTATCAGCCGGCGGGGGTCTGGGCGGAAATGTTTATGGGCCGCTTCCGCTACGAACCGAGTCAGGGAGCCGCCCAGTATCGACGCAGTCTGTACGCGTTCTGGCGACGCTCGAGCGCACCGACGTTCCTGTTTGACAGTGCGCAGCGGCGGGTGTGTGAAGTCGAGCCGCGACGTACCAATACCCCTTTACAGGCACTCACACTGCTCAACGATTTAAGTATTCTCGAAGCCTCACGCGAACTGGCACGCACGGCGATTCAACA
This sequence comes from uncultured Gimesia sp., assembly GCF_937919775.1. Classification (GTDB taxonomy): domain Bacteria; phylum Planctomycetota; class Planctomycetia; order Planctomycetales; family Planctomycetaceae; genus Gimesia. The sequence goes on along the minus strand of NZ_CALFPF010000242.1, from coordinate 12,874 downwards.
GGAAACCACGGTGCCGGCGCGATTGGAATTGATCGCACGCCGGATTCTCTCTCGATCACTGGATGCACGGGAACGCGCCGTTCTGGAACGCAAATTTCAGCTGTCATTCGCACATTATCAAAAACAGCCCGAGGATGCACTCAGCCTGCTCGATGTGGGACAGCCGCCGAACAAGCGCAACGTAGCAGCCGACGAACTGGCCGCTTATATGGTGATCGCCAGCATGGTCTTTAATCTGGATGAGGCAATCACCCATGAATGAGCAACTCAGACAACGTGCCTTCGAAGTATCCCGCCGTTATTTTCTGGGACGCGGTGCCGGCGTCGGTCTGGGCGCGATGGCACTGGGGCTGTTAGAAAACATGCGCCGTGCGGAGGCAGAGAAACCACCGGCCATCGGTCTGCCGGAATTACCCCACAAACCGCCGCGGGCAAAAAACGTCATCTTTCTGACACAGTCGGGTGGGCCTTCGCAGATTGAACTCTTCGACGACAAACCGGGTCTGATGAAGTGGGCCGGCAAAGAACTGCCGGAAAGTGTGCGTGGCGGACAGCGACTAACCACGATGACCGCCAATCAGAAGCAGTTGATTATGCCGTCGCGAACGAAATTTAAGAGATACGGAGAAAGTGGTGCGACACTCGGCGAATGGCTGCCCTATCATGGAGAGGTGGCCGACGAACTTTGCTTTATCAAATCGATGGTCACCGATCAGATCAATCATGCCCCGGCGATGACCAAATATCTGACAGGCCATCAACTGCCGGGACGGCCTTCGATCGGTGCCTGGTCGAGTTACGGACTGGGAAGCGAGAATCGCAATCTGCCCGATTATCTGGTGTTGATTTCCAAGATGAAACGGCCCAGCGATCAGCCGCTCTACGATCATTACTGGGGGAGCGGCTTTTTGCCGTCCCGCTATCAGGGCGTGAAACTGCGGAATGCCAGAGAGCCGGTACTGTATCTGCGCGACCCGGACGGACTGCCTCGCAATGTCAGGCGCGGCATGCTGGATGGCATCGCCGAACTCAATCAGATGCGTCTGGAACAGACGGGCGACCCGGAAATTGAAACGCGGATTCGTCAATACGAAATGGCCTGGCGGATGCAGTCCAGTATTCCCGAGTTGAATGATCTGAGTGATGAACCCGAATCAACGTTCGAACTGTATGGCCCCGATTCACGAAGGCCCGGCAGTTATGCGGCTAACTGTGTGCAGGCCCGACGTCTGATCGAGCGCGGCGTACGGTTCGTGCAATTATTTCATCCCGACTGGGATCATCACAGCCGCCTGAGTTCGTGGTGTGTCGCTCGTTGTCGCGATACCGATCAGGCGAGTGCCGCGCTGGTTAAAGACCTCAAACAACGGGGTTTGCTGGATGAGACGCTGGTGATCTGGGGGGGCGAATTTGGTCGCGGCGTCGCCGGTCAGGGGAAATGGGATAGTCCCGAAGGGGGCCGCGATCATCATCCGCGTTGTTTCACGACATGGCTGGCAGGGGGGGGCGTCAAGTCGGGCATGACGTATGGTGCCACCGATGATTTCAGTTATAACGTGGCCGAAAACCCGGTCAACGTACGCGACCTGCACGCGACGGTGCTGCATCTGCTGGGCATCGATCACGAACGATTTACATTTCGACATCAGGGACTTGACTTTAAACTGACGGGAGTCGAACCGTCAAATATCATCAAGGAGATTCTGGCATGAGACGGTTCACGGTAATGACATTATTAATCGCGGTGATGAGCGTAGGACTGTTTTGCAACGCAGAAGCGCGCGAGCCGGATGCGGTGATTGATCTCTGGCCGAATCTGGCGCCCGGTGAAACAACGCGTGACACAGGGACCAAACTTGAGAGACGCCCGGATGAAAATCCACCCGCGACACGCGTGAAAGATATCACGCGACCACAGCTGCAGGTGTTTCAACCGGCGGCCGACAAACGGAATGGTGCGGCGGTTCTGATTTTTCCCGGCGGCGGATACAACTATGTTGTAATGGACAAAGAAGGTTCCGAAGCCGCGGAATGGTTGAATGAGTTGGGTATAACCGCGTTTGTGGTGCATTATCGCACGAAGCAGAAAACACCATCGGGTCAGAAGAGTGCGATGTTACCTGCTTTTTCAGAACGACCGTTGCAGGATGGGCAACGTGCGTTGAGTCTGGTTCGCAAACGAGCTGCCGAGTGGGGAGTCAAACCGGATCGGATCGGCGTCATCGGTTTTTCGGCAGGAGGGCAGGCAGCCGCTTTGGTGACCACCCGATTTGACGAGCGTTCCTATCAATCCATCGACGCGACGGACGAAGTCTCCTGTCGTCCCGATTTCAGTCTGCTGATTTATCCCTGGCGGCTGGTCGATGACAAAACGGGAACTTTGAACGAGGTGTTTACAGTTTCAAAAGCAACGCCGCCCACGTTTCTGGTGCATGCTCACAATGACGGTGCCACACCGTTAAGCAGCATTTTGTTTTATACGGCGCTCAAGAACAACGGCGTGGGCAGCGAATTGCACATCTATGAAACGGGCGGACACGGCTACGGCATGCGACCGGTTGAAAATTCCAACGTCGATACGTGGACCGATCGCGCGGAAGACTGGCTGCGTCAGCGGTCCCTCATTTCAGCCGCGAAATGAGTTCAGGTTGGTAATTTTTACAAGTGCATTTTCTATGCTTTAAGGATTTCTTTGACGACGTGCCCGTGTACGTCGGTCAGTCGGAAATCACGGCCGGCGTGGCGGTAGGTCAGTTTCTCGTGGTCCAGTCCCATGATGGACAGAATCGTGGCATGAAAATCGTGAACGTGGACCATGTCTTTTACGACATAGTTTCCGATGTCGTCTGTCTCGCCGTGAATCACGCCGCCGCGCACATTGCCGCCGGCGAGCCAGCAGGAAAAGGCGTTCGGATGATGGGTACGCGATTTGGTTCCTTTACCGTCCTGTGCCCAGGGAGAGCGGCCGAATTCCGTACAGAACACGAGCAATGTGTCTTCCAGCAGACCGCGCTGTTTCAGGTCTTTGATCAGCGCCGCGACAGGTTGATCGACGCGGCGGGCGTATTTTTCATGCGAGGCGATATCGCGGTGTGCGGCGTCCCAGTTGTCCCGGCAGGCGCCGACGGCGTCGATGATTTCGACAAATCGGACTCCCCGTTCAATCAGGCGGCGGGCCATGATGCATTGAGATGCGTAGCTGGATTGGTCTCCCTGTGTCACCCCATAAGATTTCAAAGTTTCCTGCGTCTCTTTTGTTAAATCAAGGGCTTCGGGCGCCTGTTGCTGCAGACCTCTGGCGGCGGTGAAAGAAGCGACGCGTCCCGCAAGCTGGGCATCCTGCTGGCGCTGTTGTAAGTGGCGTTGATTCATTTTCGACAGCAGCGACAGTTCCAGGTGCTGCCGCTCACGTGAGGTTGGCGACTTTAAAAAGGGGATCGGATCAGCGCCGGGCACGACCTGCACACCACCGTTGACGGCGGGCAAAAAATTGGCATCCCACAATTGCGGGCCGTTGTATGGGCGATGTTCTGAGATGACGATGTGCGAAGGCAGATTATTGTTGAACGACTTCAAGCCATAACTCAGCCAGGCGCCGATGCCGGGCATCGCGGTGGTCGTACTGCCCGTGTGCAGTTGCAGCGTGGCTTCGCCGTGATCGCGGTGATCACAGTTCATGGAGCGAATCAAAGCGGCTTCGTGCATCTGCTCGCGAATGTGGGGGAAGAGGTCACTGACTTCCGTTCCGCATTCCCGATTCGGGCGGAACTTCCATAACGGCGCTTTCAAATAGCGTTCGATTTTCGGTTGTCCGGAGACCGCGGCTTCGTTTTCGTCGCCAATTGATTGATCGTGCCGTTTCGTCAGTTCGGGTTTGGGGTCGAAGGTATCAACGTGCGAGTAACCGCCCGACATATACAGCATGATCACGTGTCTGGCCTGCGGGCGATGATGGGGTGTCGCAAGGCCGGCGGGCAGAGCGGAGGGAAGTAAGAGCCCGGCCGTTGTCCCGAGTCCCGCCTGCAGCAGACTTCTGCGATGAATGTGTTGAGAGTGATGCATTTTGTGATTCCTCTGTGGAGGCTGCTTTTGATGTTGTCTGCATTAGTCGACGAAAAAGAATTCATTACTGGTAAGCAGTACTTTGGATAACCCGGTCCAGGCGGCCTGATTGGCAGCCGCAGTCTCTTCCGGATGCTCTTTGATCATTTGTCTGCGATAGGCGTGCAGCGTCTGTATAAACTCAGCCTGTTCTTCAGGGGTCGGGTTGCGGGAAAACACAATCTGGTAAGCGGCCTCAATCTGTTTCTCTTCCGTTGAATTGGACTGCAGGATTCGTTTTCCCAATGCTTCCGCCAACTCGGGAAGAAAGGGGGAGTTCATCAGGTAAAGTGCCTGTGTGGGGAGATTCGAGTTCTTGCGCGTTCCAGTCGTCTCGTTCGTCTCAGGTCCATTGAACAGGCCGAGGAACGGATGCTTGAACAGTCGCTGTGTCATCAGATACACGCTCCGTTTGTTGGAAGGGTAAACCTGATGAAAGGGCCCGTTCAGGCTGTAGCCTTTCTTATGCCAGGGGGTGAAGGGATGCGGGCCTCCCGGCTCGCGATCCAGTTCGCCGGACACAAACAGCATCGCATCGCGAATTGATTCGGCATCGAGTCGCTGGCGGGAATGTTTCCAGAGGAAGACGTTTTCCGGATCACGCTGGCTGTTTTGTTTGATATCAAAACTGTCCAGTCGATAAACGCGGTTGAGCATCATCTGGCGATGCAGCGCCTTGAGCGACCACTCCTGTTCAATGAGTTGGTTGGCGAGATAATCCAGCAATTGCGGATGCGAGGGAGCGGCTCCCAGAACGCCAAGGTTGTCGACTGTTTTGACCAGTCCCTGCCCGAAGTGGTGATACCAGAGCCGATTCACGATCACACGGGCCGTCAGGGGATGCGCGGGATCGGTAATCCAGTTGGCGAGTTCTTCGCGTCCGGATTGTTGTTGACCCAAATCAGGTTTGGTTTTGGAGATCACATTAATGAACTGACGCGGTACAACATCTCCGGGGTTGCTGGGATTGCCGCGGCGATGCAGCTTGGCGTGGTGCGGTTTGCCATCGATGACCGCATACAGCATCTCTGCCGGCGGCTGTTTGACGAGCCTGGCTTTTTCCTGTTTGAGCCAGGGTAAGCCGTGTTCCATCAGTTCCCGAAATTTTCCTTTGTGAGACGCCAGCAGTTTTTGTCGCCGCGCTTCGAGTTTCTCGGTCGGCTGATTGTCTTTCTCTGCCTGTTTGATTTTGGCAGCCACCTGTTTGTATTCTTCGAGGGTCGGCTTGAGCCAGGGTCGGAAGTGATTTCGAATCTGATGTTGATACTGGCTGAGGAGCTCCCAGTATTCATCGATTTTTTGTTGTGAATCCGGGTTGTTTTCCGCCGCGACGAGTTGCGTGGGAGAAGGTTCGTTCGACGCGCCCATCGTGGGGTAAAGGGTGCTTTCAAAAATGCCGTACAGGCCGTAATAATCGGTGGCCAGCATCGGATCGAATTTATGATCGTGACAGCGGGCGCATTTTAAAGTGACCCCCATGATGCCGCGACCGATGGTGTCGATGGTATCGTCGATGGTCAGGTGCTGGTCTTCATACCGCGTATTGCCAAACCGGCGGGAGAGGGCGATAAAACCGGTGGCGATTTTGAGTTGCCGGGCCCGTTGCGGATCGTCTTCACGCGCCGCCAGGATATCGCCTGCCAGTTGTGCCTGCAGAAACTGGTCATACGGGAGATCAGCGTTGAATGCGTCGATGACCCAGTTGCGGTAGAGATAGGCGTCCGGTATTGGAAAATCGCCGACATCGCCCTGGGTGTCGGCATAGCGCGCGACATCCAGCCAGTGACGACCCCAGCGTTCGCCATACGCGGGGGATGCTAACAGACGGTCGACGACTTTGGAAAATGCGTGCAGCTCGCTATCGGGATCGTTGAGAAAATCGTTCACTTCCTGGGGAGTGGGGGGCAGGCCTGTCAGATCGAAGCTGGCCCGTCGGATCAGAGTCCGCCTGGATGCCAGGGGAGCGGGAGTGAGGTTTTCTTTCTCAAGCCGCGCAAAGATAAATCGATCGATGGACGAATAGGCCCACTCTTGATTGTTGACTGCAGGAGGCGTGACGGAGTGACGCGGGAGAAAACACCAGTGGGACGTCGTCAGTGATTCTGTTTGTTTTGTTTGTGATTTGTTGACAGGTTTCGTCTTTTCTGCAGGCCAGGGGGCACCCCATTCGATCCATTGCTGGAAATGCTGGATCGTTTCTGTGCTGAGCCGGTCATCCAGATCAGGGGGCATTTTTAATTCTTTATGCGTCCGTTGAATGGATTGATACAACAGACTTTCCTGTGGCTTGCCGGGGGTGATTGCGGGGCCAAAGTCTCCCCCTTTGATCAAGGCAGACCGGGAATTGAAGGCGAGTGAACTTTCGGCGTCTTTGTCACCGGTGTGACAGTCGGCACATTTTTCAATCAGGACCGGACGAATATGCAGTTCAAAAAATTCGATCTGGCTGGCCGGTGGTTTGACTGGTTCGACTGCGAAGAGCGCATGCTGCGGGTTGAACAGCGCCGCCAAAGCCAGTATCACAAAGAGTCGCATTCGATTGTGCTCTATCATGGTCGAACCAATTCCCCCGGGGGATCAATTTATCATTACTACTTAACCGCGCGTAATCCCTGCCTGCTGAAAAGCGGGGGCGATATTCTGATAACAGGTTTTTGCTGCTGCGACGGGATCGTAGCCTTTCTGTTTGAAAACCATGCCACTGACTTCACAGCAGATATCTCCACGGTAGCCGCCTTTGACGGCCAGTTTAAGCAACTGGACATAATCGATGTCGCCACTTTCGCCGGGCAGGATAAAACTGACTTTGTTGTCCTGCTGGACGGTGTCTTTAATCTGAATGAAACTGGTGAAGGGCAGCATGATCCGCATCGAATCTTCCAGCGAAATATCCCGGTGGGTAAAGTGGCTGTAGTCATAGTTCAAGCGAATCCAGGGACTGTTGATTTGCTGCACCAGCCAGGCGCCTTGTTCCGGTCGATCAACGACGCCGCCCCGATGCGGTTTAACGGTGATCACTGTTTTGGTACTCTCGGCGACCTTCGCCCATTCTTGCAGGTTGTCGCGCATTTCATTTTTTCGGTCGTCCCATTTGCCGCTGCCGGCTGTGGTTTCAATCAGCGGTGGTTGTTCCGGTTTCAATGTGTGTCCCAGTTCGGCGGCCCGTTTGAGGCGTTCGAGAACTTTCTGCTGGCTGGCTTTTGAACCGGTCAGATCGCAGTGTTCCATGAGTGAAGTCAGTTTTAAACCGGTTGCATTGAGTTTGTTTGCAATCTCGGTACGTCGCTGGGGGTTGAGTTTTGATGGCGTCGCGTCCCAGTCATCGTTCAGGCAGAGTTCGACAGAATCGTAACCGATGTCCGCCACAACCTGCAGTGCCTGTTCGGTTTTCATATGCGGCATGCCGTAGAGGCTGAAGCCCAGGGTGAGTTCAGGCTTTGGTGATTTGCCTGCCGGTAACCAGTTGATTCCCGCCAGACAGGTGGCGGCGGCTGTGCTGGAATAAAGAAACTGGCGTCTTGTGAGCGGATTCATATCTGGTGTTCCTCTGCCGGAGCGGCTTCGTTTTGATTAGTTGTTGAGACGGCGAACCGATTCGCCGGGGGTCAAATGTGGTTCGAGGGTTAAATCGACGTTGGCAATCGAGTTGTTCATGGTCAGGCGTGTTTCGAGCTGTCGGACGGCCAGACGGCCGATGTCATGGGCGTGAATATCAAAGGTCGTCAGTTGGGGATAGAGGCCGGTAATAAAGGCGTGGTCGTTGTTTCCGGAAATGACACTGATCTCTTCGCCGACTTTGATGCCGCGACGGGCCAGTGAGCCATACACGACAGCCGCAACACTGTCGGCACCTGCAAAGAGGGCAGTGGGACGTTTTTTCGCTTTTAATAATTGATCGACCAGATGTTGCACGGCCTCTGTCGAAAGCGGCGGTTTGATCGGCAGCTTCCAGCCTTTGGAAGGGGGATCGACAAAACGCTGCACGTCTAAGCCGCGCCGCATTGCCTGGGAGACGAAGCCGGTTTCACGATTCAGCATAATCAGGTGATCGGGTTTGGGATTCAGAAAGGCAACGTTTTGATGTCCGTGATCGGCTAAATAGTCGGCGGCCTTCGCGCCGAGTAAAACGTCGTTGGCGCCCACACAATCGCCCCAGCAACCTTGCGGCCGTCCCAGGAGCCAGACAGACGGAATTTGCGAGAGACGATTCAATAATGTTTTGTTTGATTCGATCAGCATTTTTCCCTGCAGCGGACCAATCAAAAACAGACCATCGATCTGGCCGAAATCCAGATGGGCGGGTACCGCCTGCAGGTCGGGGATATGGGCAACTTGAAAACGGACCCCGAGTTCTGAGAACGCATCTTCGACACCACTGATCGCGGAACTGACTACGGGGAGTGAGATGAGAGAGCGATCGAGGCCTAACGAGACAACGAGCAGCCGTTTGCCGTTCAGGATACTGGTCGTGTTCTGAATGGTTTCATTTTTAGGACGCCGTTTGCGGAGGGGGCGGTAGTCCAAAGACTCTGCCACCTGACGAATGCGGCGTTTGGCCGCTTCACTGATCGACGGGTCGTCTCGCAAGGCGCGACTGACGGTACTGACGGCACAGTCGGCTGCTTTAGCAACAGTTTTTACCGTGACGAGTTCAACAGTTTGACTCACGGGAACCTCGTTGGTAGAGAAAGATCAAAATAGTCTGATGCAACGCAAGTAAACACATATAAGAAAAAATTACTCGTTAAGGAAATACGTTGTTTGCCTGGTTTCTCTTTGTTGATAAACGATATCGTAATAGATGTAAAGCAGAATCAGTTCGGTTCTCGGAAAAACAGACCAAATGCAAGCGAGGACAAATCAGGATTCCACCTACGCAAATAAATCTTATTTGCGTAGGTGGACGGGATGTGAGTCAGCGAGAGGACAGATAACTGATTGTCTTCTCGGAAGTTGGGGATTTGTGGCCCTGTTCGCGAGTAGAGTTTATTTTGCGATGAAATCAGCTTCTTTCAGGGAAAGACGAACGGGTCCCTGCATGGTGGTAATCCAGAGCTCTCCGGGTTTGACTTCGGTTACGTAAGGATAGGAGACGCGGTTTTCGCGTTTCTGTCCTGCGGGCGTCAAATCGCGCGCGATGATGACGGGATCGCTCCAGGTTTGGCATTCATCATCGGAAAACGCGAGAGACAATTCTTCGCGGCTGCCTGTTTTGCGTTCGGGATCACGGAAACGATTCCAGAGCATGACGATGCGGCCACTTTCGAGTCGTTGCAGAATCGCCGGCGAGCTGCTGGCCGGGATCTGGGACGGGCGGATAATGCGCCACGAAGCGCCTTCGTCGGTGGAGAAGGCTTCCCAGAAGCGTCCAAACCTGGTGCGAATCAGCGCGTAAATCTGGCCCTCTTTCAATTCGACAATCGTCCCTTCCATCGCCCCATCATGATCGCCGGAACCGCCGAGGTCGATCATGTTGCTGTGATTCCAGGTGGCGCCTTCATCATCCGAATAATAAGTCAGCATCACATGTCGTCCCGGATTGGCGATGGCTTTCGAGACGGCGACGATGATGCGTCCCGATCTGGTTTGAATCATGCTGCGAATCGCGCCACACCAGCTATCATCCTGAATGATCTGGGGAGGCAGCCAGGTTTGTCCCTCATCGGTGCTGCGCACAATATAGGCGGGGAGGTAACAGTCAGATTGAGGGCCTCCCTGTTTGTCATCCCAGTGGAATTTTTTCTCAGCGAGATTCATAAACGCGAGGATAATGGTTCCTTTGCGCGTTTTGATGATCGCGCGTTCCTGGCTGGTCTGGAATTTTTCGGGCTGCGCATACAGCGGTTTCGCATCCCACGTCTTGCCGGCGTCTTTGCTGATCAAAACCTGTTTGGCATCCGGGGCCAGCAGGCTGTTTTCTGAAAGTTTGAGAAAGGGACCCAGGTGTGGGTGGGGAAGTTTTTGCGTCTGCGGGTGATTCCATTCTGCCTGAACTGCGATTGCGGAAAAAAATACTGAGGCGATGACACCCGTAAAAAGGAAAAACTGCTTCATTTCTCTCTGCCTTTTTCAAAAATGTGAATTCCAAAGTTGCGTTTGTCTGTCGTCAGGCTGGATCGGCTACTCTTTCAATACAAAGTCGACAATCAAGGGTTGCTTTCCGGCTTCCACGGTCGCTTCCAGTTCTGATTTTGAATGATATTTTTCCGGTATGGGGATCGCAGGTTTGGTGGCTGCGTCGATTTCTCCTAATGATTTTCCCTCTAAATCATCGGGAAGAATCGGCGTGCCTTTGATTTCCACGCGATGTTTTCCCAACGGGACGCCGCCTTTGTTCGTGATTTCATACATACCATTGATGACCTTGCCGGCGGCAATCGGTCCCTCAGGAAGGGGCCGAAATCGAATCACAGCCCCTTCCAGCGGTTTGCCGTTCAAGGTGACACTGCCTTTGACCACGCGGCGATCAGGGGCATCACTGACGCCTCCACTGCCGACAGTCAGTATGAGAACTCCCCAGAAAATGAGTCGTATTCCAGGCATAACCGTTTCCTTTAAAAACGCTGCCCCGTGCCGATCACGGTCTGCGTGAAATGTGATTTAATTGTTGAGGCCACTCTGATGAAGCATGCGAAATTAAAAATCGCCGATAACTTCTCCACCGGCGCGGGTGGTGAGGGCAGACAGTGTCCCCTGATCGATATTTTCGGAGAGAAAACGGACGGAGCCGTCGCACAATGTAAAATGGCAGCCGCCGACGTGGTAACTGGAAAAGCCCTGCGGTCTGAATGCGAAAGTGCCCCCGCCGGGAACCGTGTCGATACTGTTGATGCCACTGCTGGTGTCGAAGACATCATAACCCGTGTAAGAATTGCCATTCAGCCCCGTCTGGGAAAGGGACCCGGTGATTTCGCCGACGAGCAGTGTATTGCTCGTGCCATCGATAATGTCACGCATTTTGACGCTGGAAATGGCGAAGAGCACGCCATTGCCGACAGAAGTGGGACGCACACCCGAGCCGGAATTGCATTTCCAGCTGACGGAATCGGCGACGCCTCCGATGTCGGTCCTGCCCATTCCATTGGGAAGTGCGCCGGCAAATGCGCCCGCCTTGTTGACGATGGTATCCGGTTGCGGATTACTGGGGCAGAGGTAAGGCTGCACGGGCGCCAGAGCGCCGCTTGATGTAAAGTTTGCCGGTACGAAAGGCGTTGATCCAGAAAAATTGAGGTTGTTGTAAACATTCGCCTGGTCCATGTAGGGCAAAACATGCACACCCCAGGAAAACATATGGCTCCCCGAATATCCACTGCAGCCTCCACTGATCGCTGCGCCGATCGGGAACGCCCGGTGGGTGTCGTGATAATTATGCAGTGCCAGGGCAACCTGTTTAAAGTTGTTTTTACAGGAGGAACGTCGCGCTGCTTCACGGGCCTGTTGTACTGCAGGCAGCAGGAGTGCAATTAGAATCGCAATAATGGCAATCACCACCAGCAATTCAATCAGCGTAAAACCACGGGGTTTTTTCTCGGAATTGATGAATAACATTGAACCGTCTCCAAGTAAAATATCAAAGAAAACAAAACGATGAAATCAGCCTGGCACACAGGTATGAGTCAAGCTTTCAGGAGAGCGTCGATTTCCGTCATTAAGCCGTTTTTTTCTGGTTGACAGCATCTTCGAATGCTGTTGCAGGAGACGAACCAGATTATGATACAGTGATCTGCGGTTTAAAAAACGATGTCTGAACCAGTTGTTTTATCTTCAATATCAGAGGCTGAAGCAGCTCGATAATTTCAAATGTATTAATTCACCAGGAGTATCAGTCAGTTTTGCTTTGTGTCATTCACAGGGCGCTTTTAATTGCGGTTTCAGATGTTCTGTCAGGTATTTGGTTGCTTGATCGATGTCCCGATCCGCAATTGCATTGGCGATGATTTCATGATCCCGGAGTCCCTTGCTGGTGGGGGGATGACCGTACAAGTCGCCTGCATGGAAGTAATCCAGCAAAACCCCATGAAACTGTTTCACAAAATTGCCATGCGAGGCGGCCAGAATGGTCTGGTGGAACAGGCAGTCCAGCTCTTTGTAGGTTTTGCTGGTGCCTGCCGGATCCTGTTTGATATTTTTCATCACCCGTTTCATTTCGGCGACGATGGTCTGCAGCCGCACGATTTCTTCGGCGGTGATCATTTCCACGGCCAGCGCGATCGAGCCGATTTCAATCACGGCCCGCAGTTGCTGTAACTCGCGCCATCCCTCTGGACTGGCGACTTGTGGTACGAGTGCTTTTCTCAGAACGGAGGAAAAGTTATCGCCTTCGCCAACGCAGAGCCCGAGTCCCTGGCGACCTGTGACCACGCCCAGACCTCGGAGCGATCCGATGGCTTCACGAACGACGGTTCGCGAGACGCCGAACTGATCGGCCAGATCGGCTTCGGTTCCCAGTCGGTCACCGGGAGCAAGGCGGTTGTTACGAATTCTTTCACAGAGCTGGTCGGCCAGTTCAGCGCTCATCGTTTTTGCTGAATCAAAGGGGCGAACATCCTGTAATGTTTTCATTGTAAAACTGCCTTCCCGGACGCATTATTGTGAATGACATTTTCTTGAATCTGCTTCCCAAACGGTGGGATTGATTCATTGCCTGTGATGTGATCTTGTATTATAAATATGTAGATTGTATGACAATCTGAAGTATTATCATATAACCGCGAATTAAAGCGTCAAGACAATTAGTGGTGTTTTGCTCAAGAATGCTGATGTTTTGAAAGCG
>NZ_CALFPF010000241.1 GCF_937919775.1 uncultured Gimesia sp. | reverse complement strand
TGGTCTGTTTGTTTACGGCAGCAGGAAGATGAGTCCTGTTGCGGTAAGTCCTTCGGTGATTGCCGCTTTGGTATTCCAGGGAATTCCGTTGATGCGTTTCGGCGTGTATTCACCCGGACGATAGTATCCCAGAGGATAAATTTTCTTCCGCACAGGATCGATGCTCATCTGATAAGGTAAGGCGAGCAGTTGTCCGGTAAATCGTCCCATCGAAACGAACGGCTGCACCAGGTCTCTGCGAGAATTACCGTACCGTTCCAGGTTGGGATCTTCGAAGTAGAGCGGATTGTAATTCAGGTTAGACGCTTCCCAGGTATAAATGCTTTCTGAAAAATTGCGTCCCTCATAAGGTTGACGACTGAGTTGATATTCCTGGGGACATTCCATAATCTGCCCGCCGTCTTCTTCTGACAGTTTACACGGTTTTCCATCCGGGCGGGGACAGAGATTTCTGCACGGTTCATTTTTGGCAATTTCAGGATCGGGCTCGTAATCGAAAAACGGTTTGATGCCTGCAATTTTTTTCAACAGGTGCGGCACTTCATCTTCGAGATCTTCCCCCGCATACTTCAGATCATCAGATTCGGGAGAGGCAGCCGCTTTATCGAATTGCTTCTGGGTGGTAATAAAACTGGATCCACGCTCATCAGAATCAGGAAACAGGGGAACAATCTGCTGGCTGTTGCTGGCAGGACTCACCGGTTCCCGGGTGTTGAAATCCAGATTTTTCGTGGACGTGCCGGTGACAGGCTGTTTTTCTTCCAGGCCGATCGTTTTGTATGGCTGAACAGCAGGCGCGGAATTGGATACAGGCGCATTACTGTCTGGAGCAGAGAATGTATTGACGCCTGCATCAGAGGGCAGGCTGTTGCCTGTTCCTGAGGTAGCGGAGGCGGGCGGAATCTGATCTGGAATCTGGCGAAACTCGGGGACAAATTCGAGTTCATCGGTGGTCTTGTCCGACTTACGCAATTCTCTGCGTTCTTTCCGGTCCAGCTTTTTGCCTTCCCGTTTATTCTCGCGAGACAGCGACTCCCAGCGTTTTTCCGCTGAGCGACCTTTCAGTTCTTCCCACGTTTGCGCAGTAGCATCTGACTGTGCGAGAAACGGATCTGTCGTAGAAACAGGTTCCTCAGCGACAGCGAACGGGCTCATACCGAGCGCGAGTGCCACGGCCGGTAGCCAGTGCAGTCGACGACTATTCCATTGGTGAATGTTCGGCTGTGTAATTTGGTGCTTCCTGAGTGACTGAAATATCATGCGGATGGTTCTCCCTAACCGTTGCTGCAGAGACCTGAATAAATTTGGCTTCCGTGCGCATTTCCGCGACAGATTGGACACCTAAATAGCCCATTCCTGCCCGTAGTCCACCCACGAGCTGGTATAGTAGATTTTGAAGCGGCCCTTTATAGGGGACGCGTCCTTCCACTCCTTCAGGAACAAGTTTTTTAGCAGAGTCTTTTCCATCTTGACTAATTGAACTTTGGCGATAGCGTTCGCTACTACCTTTCACCATTGCTCCCATTGATCCCATACCACGGTAGCGTTTGAAGCTCCGTCCCTGATATAGAAACAATTCACCCGGACTCTCATCCAGGCCGGCGAGCAACCCTCCTAACATTACCGTATGGGCACCGGCTGCCAGTGCTTTGGCAATGTCACCACTGTAACGAATTCCCCCATCAGCGATGATCGGAATTCCTGACCCTTTCAATGCTTTTGCGGCATTGGAAATGGCCGTTAATTGTGGAACTCCCACACCGGAGATAATTCGCGTCGTACAAATTGACCCGGGACCAATTCCGACTTTGACCGCATCCGCACCTGCCTTTGCCAGATCACGGGCACCCTGCTCTGTCGCCACATTTCCGGCGACCACATCAATGTCCCATCGTTTTTTGATTTCTCTCACAGTCTGTACTACATTGCCGGAATGGCCATGAGCACTGTCAACAACCAGGAGATCAACCCCCGACTCAATCAGTAAAGCGACTCGTTCATAATCATGTACACCAACAGCAGCCCCGACTCGCAGCCGTCCTCGTGAATCTTTTGAGGCCAGCGGGAACTGCATCGTCTTGTCGATGTCCTTAATCGTAATAAGCCCCTTCAGTTGATAATTTTCGTCAACCAGCAGAAGTTTCTCGACCTTATTTTCCAATAATATCCGCTGAGCCACCTCAAGCGTTGTATCTCCTGCAGCCGTTACAAGCTTATCTTTCGTCATTATCTCCGAAACCAGCGTTTCCGGAGAGTCGAGAAACCGCAAGTCCCTACTCGTTAAAATTCCCACAAGCCTCCCATTTTCCGTGATGGGAACCCCTCCAATATTTCTCCGCTTCATGATTTCAGTGGCTTCTGCCACGGTTGCATCGGGGGGAAGCGTCACCGGATCAACGATGACACCATGTTCACTCCGTTTTACCAACTCCACCTGCATTGCCTGTTGTTCTGGAGTCATATTCTTGTGGATGATCCCAATCCCGCCCTCTTGTGCCATCCCGATGGCCATATCACTTTCCGTGACCGTGTCCATGGGACTGCTTACGATCGGGACATTGAGGGGGATATTCTTAGTGAGCTGACTGGCAACACTGACTTCAGAAGGCATCACTTCACTATAGGCCGGTTGCAGCAGAACATCATCAAATGTGATCCCCTGACAGATAATGCGATCTTCCATTGGTCCTCTCCTTACACGTCTCGCTGATTTTATTCTGATGTTTTGTTTGATGCTGATCGTTTTTTTAATCACATCTGATCGTCATGTGCGTTTTGTCTAAACGTTTATTTTTTGTGAGATCTGTTCCTGAAACGTATGCGCCAACGCGATCAATTCTGTAACCGAAAGTTCTTC
This sequence comes from uncultured Gimesia sp., assembly GCF_937919775.1. Classification (GTDB taxonomy): domain Bacteria; phylum Planctomycetota; class Planctomycetia; order Planctomycetales; family Planctomycetaceae; genus Gimesia. The sequence goes on along the minus strand of NZ_CALFPF010000241.1, from coordinate 5,478 downwards.
CGCACGTGTTTTTTCTTTATCGATCCCGTGCCCCAGAAAAATCTCGTCAACTTCCGACTTGGAAAGTTGCTTGCTATACATGCTGACCAGCGTGCTGCGCATCAATTTCCGTCGATGCTGAAAAACGCGCCTTAGAAAATCCTGAAAGAAGACACGGTCTCCGATCGTATTTTTGAGTATCGGATTCGGCGTTAATTGCACGATGGCAGAATCGACTTTGGGGCGGGGCCAGAAAACAGTGGGTCCCAGCGTCTTCAGAAGTTTGACGAAACACTGTGACTGTAACCAGACAGACAAAGCTCCGTAATTGGAAGTTGTCGGCTTGCAGGACATCTTTAACCCGAGTTCCAGCTGAATTGTCACGACCATCCGGTCCCAGGGAAGATCTGACGCCACGAGATTCGAAACAATGGGTGTGGCGATGTTATAAGGCAGATTGGCAATCAGCTTGAGATGACTGCCGGGATTTGCCTGCAATTGTGCTTCAATCGCGTTGACCACGGTGGTCGAGAGCTGGTTTTTATTTTTTAAAGCGTCGCAGTTCAGCAGTGTGATGTTGTCGTATTTTCGAGTGGCTTCCCCGGCCAGCGTATGCATGTTTGCGTCATACTCGACCGTAATGACGTGCCTGGCCTGTTGCGCCATGAAAGTCGTCATGCCCCCGGTTCCGGTACCGACTTCCAGCACGATGTCGGTCGGCTGAATATGGCCGTTTCTCACGACATACTCGATGATATTCAGATCGATCAGAAAGTTCTGCCCCAGATCAGAGCGCGGGTTAAAGCCATGCCGCTCGAAGAGCTGCATTAAATAAGATCGAGTCTGCCTTTCATCGTCTTTCATTGAAACCATCAAGTGTTAAGGGAATCAGTTTTTGTACATACTTCCCAAGGATATCTGTTTCGAGATTCACAACACTGCCAACCTGTTTTTGTCCTAATGTGGTCACTTCCAGTGTATGCGGTATTAACGCGATACTGAAAGCGGTTTGCCGGCATTCCACAATCGTCAAGCTGATCCCATCCACGGTGACCGATCCTTTGGGCACCATTTGCAGGGCCAGTTCCTGTGGAACATCGAACCACATCGTGATCCACTCACCATCCCTGTCGATTGATTTAATCGAGCCAACGCCATCCACGTGTCCTTGAACAAAGTGACCTCCCAGGCGGCCATTGGCAGCCAGAGGACGTTCAATGTTGACCTGGTCACCGAGGGACAACAGCCCCAGGTTCGTTTTGGCAAGGGTCTCTGCGCCGGCTTGAAACTTAAGCAGGCCGTCGCTGATTTCCACAACCGTCAGGCAGCATCCGTTGATAGCCACACTATCACCGATGTGGGCATCATTCGTGATGAGCTCCGAAATCTCAAGAGTTAAATCGATGGCTGAGCCGTTCTTTTCCAAAAGTTGAACGGTACCTCGAGCCTCGACCAGTCCCGTAAACATCGGCGACAGCACCTTTAAGGTTCGATAATATGGATGAAACGAGCCAGTTTCTCAAATTTGCTTTGATTTGTATAGTCGCCCGGAGACAACTTCTCCCCAAAAAGCATGAATTGGCGCTGAAAATGCGAAATAGCAGAATAAAACGGGAATCGCCAATTCTCGCACCAGAAAGATCAATGCCATGGAAAAGACCAGCTGGATGACATGCCGCCGACTGCGACGACCGGTGAACAACTGATTAAACACATGCGCGTAATGAATGCGTGAGACCATCAAAGCGGCGAGGGCCAGCGTGATCCAGGGGAGCGACCATTCGACCGCCGGGATCAGCCACTGAGAGACAGTTTGCGAGATCGACCCCGTCTCCGATTCTGCCAGCTTATACAGGCCGCGCATGGAAATGGGGAAGGAAGCCACCGCTCCTGCGGCTGCAGGGGAAGGCAGCCCGCTAAAGCCGGAATGCGAATCGTCTTCCTCGGTTTCCACATTAAAACGGGCTAATCTTAAAATCGTACAGACAGCAAACAGCAGCGCAATCACCCACAGCAGTCGCGGATGATATTCAGTGCGAAATTGAATCATCTGCAGCATCAGAAACGCAGGTGCAACGCCGAAGCTGATGGCATCGCACAGGCTGTCGAGTTGCGCGCCGAATTCGCTGGTCTGGTTCGTCCAGCGGGCGGCGCTTCCATCCAGTGCATCGAAGAGCATGGCCACAAAGATCAGCACCGCAGCAATAAACAGGTGCTGGTTATCGAACGAATTATAAAGTCCCGGGGATGTTCCCAGCATCCGGGTTAACCCACCGCCGCTGGCTGCCTGTCCCAGAAATTCCGGACCCACTTTTGCGGCATAGGTAATAGCGCCGAATCCGCAGGCGGCATTGCCTAACGTTAACAACGTCGGGAGTACAGCGATCAGTTTACGCTTCTTCATCAGTTTCCTCAGCCATTGATGCAAGACTTTCCCCGGACGATGCATATTTCGCCAGGATCGTAGAACCGGCTTTCAATTTATCGCCAGGTTTTGCCAGAATTTCCAGCCCCTCTTCTTTGGGAAATACGATCACGGTCCGGGACCCCAGCTTAATCATTCCAAACTGGGTCCCCTTCTCTAATTCATCCCCCGGTTTCAGCCGACAGACGATGCGGCGGGCAATCGCGCCGGTAATTTGCTGCACGAGCATCGGTCTCAATGTGGGTTCCGGCATCTGCAGGTAGACTTCCAGCCGCTCATTTTCGCGCGTCGATTCGGGACGCAACGCATTCAGGCATTTTCCCGGTTTATAAGCTAATTTGATAATTTTACCAGCAACAGGCATGCGATTGATGTGCACGTTGAAGATGGAAAGAAAGATACCAATCTCAATGGCGGGGCCGCCAATAAATTCGTGATGGGCGATTTCTTCAATGGTATCAAACGTACCATCTGCGGGAGAAACCACCACTGCCTCTCCTTCCGGAACCACACGCCTGGGGTTTCGAAAGAACCAGACAATTTCCAGACCACATAAAAGCAGAGTCAGGACCAGCAGCCAGCCAATGATTGAGAGGCTGCCCGACGGCTGGCTGGTCAGAAGCAAGCCGGTTAAAAGCGCCATACCACCAAAAAACAGTGTCGAAAGAACAAACAGTTCCGCCAGGCCTTCTCGAGCAAACGGGAGCTGGCTGCGGTAAGCGAACGGATCGTCTTTTGCGTCCCAGTAATACCCCCCCTGGTTTTCATAATATTTCAGATCGCGGGGATCGAGTACTTCATGCGGACACGGGTTAAAGTCCCCTTGGCGAGTGCTTTGCATGCGTTGCACGTAACCACGGCGGAAAGTCTTCAGCCAGAACCGGCGCCAATTCCCCCACAGCATTTCCAGGTTAATAATGATGCCGCCCCCCGGCTGTATCGTTTTCAGCTGGGGGTCCATCGGTTCCACTGCGAGGGGGGGATAACGCTTTCCTGCAGTTTTTTGATTGATTTGTGAGGAAGTTGAACTCATTAGAAGCTTATTTCAGTTGGTATGAATTTCAGTTGGGGTTCAAGATTGCATATCATCGTGAAGCAGAGAGTTTGAATGTATCGCTTCAGTCTAACAGGATTCGACCGGTCTGACGAGATTCCGCTTTGTTTCCGGTCCGTTTTAATTCGTTTTCGCGAAGGGCGTTTCCTGTAAATAGAAACAATCAGATCAGGTGCTCCGGATTAATATGGTTCTCATGAAATGGCGAAAAACTGGCGATTTTAATGGTTTTCCGCACCCGGGCAACATCTGTAGGCCTGGTCATGCTTTGGGGATTTCAGGGACCGGCGGTTTCTCTGCGTCTGAGAAAGATTCATACAATCTAAACTCAGTCATTTGAGCTTACTCCTTATTTCTGCTAAAAATATGCTACTTTGATCGAAGAATATCAAATATTGTTGATGTGTTGCAGATTCAACCAACAGATCGAGTTCATCTAATAGAAATATTTTAGGAAACACAAACGATGAGTATTGCCATTAGTTCCGTTCATGCCCGTGAAATTCTTGACAGTCGCGGGAACCCCACTGTGGAAGTGGATATCGAGTTGGAAGATGGAACTGTAGGTCGGGCTGCTGTCCCCAGTGGTGCCAGCACGGGAATGCATGAAGCCTGTGAACTGCGTGATGCCGACAAAAAAAATCGTTTTCTAGGCAAAGGTGTGCTGCAGGCAGTCCAGAACGTCAACACGGAAATTGCCGACGTGCTGGTTGATCTCGACGTTTGCGATCAATTGCTGATCGACCGGGTCATGCTGGATCTGGATGGGACCGAAAATAAATCGCGTTTGGGAGCCAACGCGATTCTGGCCTGCTCACTGGCAGCCGCACATGCAGCCGCGCATGCTTCTGATCTGCCTTTATTCCGTTACCTGGGTGGTGTCGGTGCAAACCGTCTGCCTGCCCCGATGATGAATATCATCAACGGCGGAGAGCACGCCAGCAACGGAATTGACCTGCAGGAATTCATGGTCATGCCGCTGGGTTTTGATAATTTCAGTGACTCGTTGCGTTGTGGAACGGAAATTTTTCACTCGTTGAAGAAAGTACTCTCCTCCAAAGGGCTGAGTACAGCCGTCGGCGACGAAGGGGGATTTGCTCCCGATCTTCCCAATAGCGAAGACGCGATTGATGTCATTTTGACCGCGATCGAAAATGCAGGCTACAAAGCCGGCGAGCAGGTGAAAATTGCTCTGGATGCGGCTTCGACAGAATTCTACAACACGAAAACAGGGATCTACACTGTCGAAGGGCGAGAATTCGATTCCGCCGGCATGGTCGACTTCCTGGCGGCCTGGGTTGATAAATACCCGATCTGTTCCATCGAAGATGGTCTGGCTGAAGATGACTGGGCCGGCTGGAAACTTCTGACAGACCGCCTGGGAGACAAAGTGCAACTGGTGGGTGACGACCTGTTTGTAACCAACCCCAAACGATTGCAGCGCGGCATTGATGAGGGAATCGCCAACAGTATTCTGGTCAAAGTCAATCAGATTGGAACGCTGTCTGAAACAATCGAAGCGGTACAGTTAGCGGGACGCAATGGTTATACCGCTGTCATGAGTCACCGTTCCGGCGAAACAGAAGATACCACGATTGCAGATCTCGCAGTGGCGTTGTGCACCGGTCAAATCAAAACCGGTTCAGCCAGTCGAACAGATCGTATCTGCAAGTACAATCAGTTGCTCAGAATCGAAGAGATTCTGGGAACGGAAGCCACCTTTGGCGGTACGATTTCCTGAACCGATTGAAAATTGAATTTTGAACCAGCTCCCCTTTGAGTGATCGAAGGGGAGCTTTTTGATGCGCGATTCAATAATCGTCAGATCTGCAACAAAACGCACAACCGTCACTGTTTGCCAGTTGATGAAGAATCCCAACCTATCGTGACGATTTTGATTGAAGTGAAAAGCGCGTTGTCGATTTCCTGACTTCCTTGAATCGAATCAAAACCGGGACTGCATAATTTGTCTGCCAAATCGAATCAGAATGAAGAATCCCGTTTCGCCTGGATGATTTCG
>NZ_CALFPF010000240.1 GCF_937919775.1 uncultured Gimesia sp. | reverse complement strand
ATTTGACTGACTTAACTCAGTTGAATGAAACGAAGAAGATCACGATTGTCTGCGTTACTACAGTCAGCTTCATTCTCGCTTAACAGGTTAAAAACGTCTGATGGCCATTGATACTGCACGTCCCGTTCACGTCACTCCGAAATCCAAATTTGTCAGGCACACAAAAGTCCCCACCGTGATTTTTGAAACGTCTTCCGAATTGGCGAAGTATGTTGCCTCAGTCGTTGCCAAATTAATTCGCTCCAAAAATGACACAAAAACCCCTGTTATTCTCGGGCTGCCTACAGGATCGACGCCGCTGGGAGTGTATCGGGAACTGATTCGCCTGCACAACGAAGAGCAGCTCGATTTTTCCAATGTCGTGACATTCAATCTGGATGAATACTGGCCGATGGATCCGGACTCGATTCACAGCTATCACAAATTCATGCGGGTGAATTTTTTTGATCACGTGAATGTCAAACCGGAGAATATTCATATTCCCCGCGGCGATATTGCCGCTGAAGATGTAGACGCGTATTGCGAGGAGTATGAGCGGACCATCGAGAAGTTTGGCGGTCTGGACCTGCAGTTATTGGGGATTGGCCGTTCCGGGCATATTGGTTTCAACGAACCGGGGAGCGCGCGTAACAGTCTGACCCGTCTGGTGAACCTGGATCCGGTGACGCGACGCGATGCGGCCAGCGGATTTTTCGGGGAAGATAATGTTCCGCATCACGCGATTACGATGGGAGTCGGCAGCATTCTGGCCGCGAAGAAAATTATCATCATGGCTTTGGGCGAACATAAAGCCTCTGTCGTGAAGCGTGCTGCCGAACAGGAAGTGACTGATGAAGTTTCAGCGAGTTTTTTGCAGACGCATACGAATTCCCTGTTTGCCGTCGATCGTGCGGCTGCTGCTGAGCTGACGGCTGTCAAAACTCCCTGGATTGTGGGGAATATTGAATGGACGCCTCAACTGGAGAAAAAAGCAGTCATCTGGCTCTCGGGCGAAGTAGGTAAACCTCTCTTAAAGCTGGAAACAGACGATTTTCTGCAGAATCACCTGCATCAACTGATTTATAAATACGGATCTGTCGCACAGATTCGACAGCGTGTATTTGATGCATTACTGGAAGGGATTTGTACGAAACCTGCGGGCGTCGATTCCCAGAGAGTCATCGTATTCAGCCCGCATCCGGATGATGATGTGATTTCGATGGGGGGCACTCTGATTACACTGGCCGATCAGGGGCATGATGTTTACATCGCTTACATGACCAGCGGAAATATCGCGGTGTTTGATCATGATGCGCTGCGACACATCGATTTTGTCTCAGAATTTCATAAGCTGTTTCATCCGGATGGTGATGCCGTTCTTTCGCAACTGCAGAATCTCAAAGAAACCATCGAAAATAAAAAACCGGGCGATCTGGATACGGCAGAAATGCTGGGGATTAAAGGTCTGATCAGAAAAACCGAAGCGTCAGCCGGTGCGGAAGTCGCGGGAGTTCCCGAAGAACGTCTCCGGTTCCTGGATCTTCCCTTCTATCGCACGGGGCAGGTTTCCAAAAAGCCGATCGGGGAAGAGGATATTTTAATCGTGGCGGATCTGCTGCGTGAGATCAATCCTCATCAGATCTATGTGGCCGGTGACCTTTCCGACCCGCATGGGACTCACCGGGTTTGTGCAGAGGCTGTAATTAATGCCGTCAATCTTGTTGCCGGCGAAGGAATTATTCCCGAGTTCTGGATGTACCGTGGTGCCTGGGAAGAGTATGAACCGCACGAAATCGAAAGAGCGGTTCCGCTGAGTCCGGAAGTGGTCCTCAAAAAGCGGGAAGCCATTTTCAAACACGAATCACAAAAGGACAGCGCCTTTTATCCCGGAAGTGACAAACGGGAATTCTGGGTGCGGGCAGAAGATCGAACCCGTAATACGGCAACGGTTTACAATCAACTCGGTTTGCCAGAGTATTTTGCCATTGAAGCTTTCAAGCGGTATCATGGCGAGCTTTAAGACTTCTGGCGGTCATTTTTTCGATGCTGTGTGTTGAAAAGATCTCTGAAATCGCAGGTCAGATTGTAAAATTTTCCAGCTTCGTATTGCCTTGGATGTGGTTTTTGTCATAAAACACGCACCTTAAAGTGTTTTACGACAGTAATTTTGCTGAGGGAATGGCAGGATTCCTAACAAGAGATTTCGCTACCTCGGTTCTTCAGATAGTTACCGACTCTCAAAGGAAGGAGAGCAAAAGACCATGAGGCATCGACATGATATCACCACGATTGCAGCGTGTTTGTTATTATTGACTCAGTTCGGTTGTGGAGGTGGGGAAACTTCCCCGGCGCAATCAGCGGGTACTAACATCGACGGGAAGCTGGATGGAGCGCCTGCCGATTCGCAAACGAAATCATCCCCCACGGGCACAATCACTCAGGTTTCTCAGACCGGCCCAGCATTGAATTCTCCTGCTGGTGTGATTCAGACCGCCAGCCTCGAGCGGGACCGACTCGACATGGATGATCTGGACAATGATGATAAGTCACTGGCCGATGAAGAGGTCAAAATTGAGGAACTGAAACCAGGCTCCCCGGAGTGGAGTGTGCGCGAGATCACACGACTCCGCGTTCAGGCATTGCCCAAGACGGAAAACGTCGATGAATTGAAAAAAGCGCGTGCGGAACGCAATAAGAAAATCATTCAACTGGCAATGGAAGTGGTCAAACAAACTCACGCTGACCAGGAAAAGCAGCGTCTCTTTACCGTTTGTATCAGCCATCTGCTGGATGCGCATCTTCAACTGGCGTTGCAGGGAGATCAGGAAAGTATCGACGCTTTATATGATCATTCAGAGTCGTTGTTTAAACGGGACCCCAATTCGCCATCCGCTGCGGACGCCGGGTTTACTGTGGCCAAGTTTGCCAATACAAGTGCACAACGATTTGCGATGCAGGAACCGCGCTGGATTGAGGAATTTGTAAAGCAGACTCGTTTATTTGCTTCACGGTTTCCTAAAGAAACGATTCGTGCGCCCCAGTTATTGCAGGCAGCGGCAGAAACGAGTCAGCTGTATGGCTTGAATCAGCAGGCACTTGACTGCTGTATTGATCTGGAATCCAAGTTTCCTAAAAGCAAGGAAGCAGAACAGGTGACCGGTTTGACACGGCGTTTGCGTTTGAAAGGTCAACCTTTACAACTGGCGGGAGAAACGATTGAGGGCGGATTTGTTTCCATTGATGATTACAAGGGAAGCGTGGTACTGGTTGTCTTCTGGTCCACAACTGCCAGGCCATTTATTGAACAACTGCCGCAGCTTCAGACACTGTCACAAAAATACCGCAAGTACGGGTTTGAAATTGTGGGTGTGAATCTGGACGAAGAAGAACCTGCCATTGATGCTTTTCAGGAAAAAACGTCTCTCGACTGGCGACAGATATTTTATTCCGCACGGGATAAACGGGGCTGGAATAATCCCGCCGCCGTGTATTACGGCGTGCGAACTGTGCCGATGCTGATGCTCGTCGACCATACTGGTGTGACAGAAATCGTCACTTCGAACGCCAGCGATCTGGAAGAGCCTTTACGGGCATTGTTGCGAAAGAAGACAGCAGCAGCAAATGTAAAATAACAATTCCATGTGCTGATGTTTCAGATACGACTCCGAAGGTTTACTGCAAATCTTCGGAGTTTTTTTGTATGTATTACTTAAGAGTAACTCAGAGAGGGAACCGTAGCGATAACCAGAAACGAAAACTAAGGAGTCTTTGTAGCCGGTTGGAATTTCTGCAGCCGTTCACCGATCACTTTGTTATCGGGCATCAAAGTCCCCATGACAGAGGCCAGTGCGGTATTCAGCTTGGGGTCTTCGGCAGCCTGATAGGCTTCTCGTATCGCGGCGACCTGCACCGAATCAACCAGCAGTCCGAATTTCTGAATATGAAATGCCAGTTGCAGGGCAGCAATTTCTTTGACATCGGTTTCCGTCATCTTGCTTGTGACGACTTTCACCAGATCGAGCTGAGCGGAGCGAGTGGGGATTCCTCCGAGAGTGATCAGCGCGTTGGAAGCAAGTGCCCGGTCTGGAACCAGTTGCAGTAATGGTTTTTCTACCGGAGTCAGGTCATAAATATTACTTCGCTGACTGGATGCGATATGCGCTAACCAGTACAGAGCCGCTGTGCGATATTCATTTCGCAGGTCGCCCGTCAGTTCCGGCGTTTTTAGACTGCTGAGGAAAGGTCTGATTTGTGTCCCGATGTTGTTCGTGTCTCCGGATTCAATAATGTAGTGAACCAGAGGATAATGCCGGGTCGAATACTCTATTTTATTTTTCAGCTGGAGTGGGCCGTAGATAATGATGGGGATATTCGCCGTACGGGAATCGGCCCGCAGGTTGGCGATGGTTTGTGAAAGACCCCAGTGGGAAATGTTGTATTCCAATGCGATGAATTCGACATCCATTCGTTCTGTCGCAGCTTTGAAGGCTGCTTTGCCGGTCTGAACTGGCTGGGTCTGATATCCCAGTTCATGAAAAACACCCGCCATTGATTGGCCACGCGGGATGCTGGTATCCGCCACGATCGCTGATTGAGATCCTGCACCCAGCAGCGCCCGGGTCAGAATGGCAATCACCCGGGTGGCGCCAGGGAATGTTTTGACCGGATCAAGTTGCATGATGGCCGTTGCTGCCGAGAATTGAACCCGGCGATCAGGATAATTCAAGGCAGCGATGATGGATGAGTGCTTATCCAACTGCTCATAAAGTAAAGCGCGTGAGCCAATTTGTCCCAGCGCCTTTAAAGCAGCGATCGCACTCGGCGTGTGTCCTTGTTTCATGGCTAAAGCCAGCACCCGGCTGACAGCTGATGGTCCTGAGAGCAATGCCAGATTGAATGCCGTCCCCTGACCTTCCGGGAGCGGATTATTCCAGCCAGCATGATAGGCATCCATCGCGAGGGCCATCGCCAGATAGAGTGTCTGGACATCCTGTTTGTCAGGCGACATTTCCAGAGCTTCTTTCGCCAGACGCAGGCCTTCAATCAAATTGATTTCCTGAGCAGGCAGTTCTTTTTGAGCAACCGTCTGTTCGTTTAAATCCCAGATCCAGAGTGTCTGTTTTTCTGATTGATCTTCCTGTGCATCGTAAAAGCGGAGCGCTGCGTTTTTCAATTCCTGCTGCGCACCGTGGGGATTCAGCTCGTAGACATTACGAGGATCTTTCTTGAGAATTTTTGCCAGCGCCATGCGGGCTGCCATCTGAACGCTGGGAGGCTGGCTTTCAGAAAATGCCGGATTCCAGAGATAAAGGGCCGCTGCCGGATCTCCAATATCCCCTAATACGTCAGCCGCAATTTTACGGATATTTTCTTTCGGGGCGCGGAGAGCGGCAATTAAAGGTTGAACAACGGGGGAGCCTAATTGAGACAGAGCAAACGCCAGCTCGTCGTTCGTGCGAGGATCTTCGCTTTTACTTAACAGCAGCAGGATCGATGGTACCACAATTTCACCGGCAGATTTCAATTCAATGATGGCAATCGCACGTTTCGCGGGAGAAGCGGAAAGATCGTTGATCAAACCATTGATGCGTGCAGGGTCCGTGGCATAAGCCCGAAAAGCGGCTTCCATTTTTTTCAGCAGCGCGATTGATTCGGGTTGCAGCGTTGTGTTATTTGACAATGCAAGAAACGCAGCCGGGCCATATTTATCCCGGAGTTTCAAAACCGTTTCGTCATCGATATTCGCTTTAATGAGTTGCTCAAGATAAGACTTGGCGGAAGTTGCCTGACCGAGGTCCGTCAGTTGCACCACTGCCTGCATCAACTGCTCCGGGGTCTCCGGTTTGGATAACAGCAGTTCATCGGCAGACAGGTTGAGCAGAGATTTCGATTCCTGAAATTTGGGAGGGATCGTTTCTTGAGCCCAGGCGCGTGCCGGCACGCTCGTGGCACACAGAAATACCAGAGCAAAAATTGCCAGGATCCGATTATTTAAGGACATTCAGTCGACTCCGTGTCGTCTTGGTTGTCGGCTATTCATTTAGGACTATCTGCCGGCGGACCTGACTCATGCCCTGTCTGTCGCGTAGATAGAAGATCGCTCAATGAAATTGATAGAAACGGTTTCAATATACTATTCTTATCACCTTGCCCAAAACAACATAATTCAATTAATTCGTTTCAAGTCTTTGCAGAAATCAGGTACATGGTATTCGAATGGATATATTCTCCGCGCGCGTTTCTGTATCAAATATCATCGTTTCTAACGGGGATAACGGTTCAATCGAAGAAAGCGAATAACCGTATCTTTCGTGTTCTCAATGCATTAAAGCTCGCAAGAACCCGATAATTGATATAACCCGACCTCAGGTGACTGGTCTTCGGAACATGTTTTTCAAACAGATTAAGACCCAGAATTTGCGGCTATGATTGTTCTA
>NZ_CALFPF010000239.1 GCF_937919775.1 uncultured Gimesia sp. | reverse complement strand
GAACAAAGATACTTCTGCCGGCGATTTCTGGGAGGGAAAACGCCGGTGGGTCGTGCGGACACTGGGGCAGTTTCGCAACATGGAAGAAGTCGAAAACCAGTTGCTCGCAATTCGCGATGGTGCTCCTGTTTATGTCCGAGATGTTGCTGAAGTCCGGCTGGGTTATAAGAAACCCGACGGTCTGGTGCGGCGGTTTGGTGAATCCAGTATTGCTGTGAACTGCGTTCGTGAAACGGGAGCCAATGTGCTGGATATCATGGCTGGCCTGCAGGAAGCCGTGAAAGATATCGATGAAAATATACTCAAGCCGCGCGGATTACAGTTAGTTCAGGTGTATGACGAGACCGATTATATTTATTCCTCTGTCGATCTGGTGAAAAATAACATTTTCATCGGCGGTGCGTTAACCATGATCGTGTTAATGGGATTTCTGCATCTGGGAATTCGTACGTTGCTGGTTATACCTCTGATTATTATTACCGCGATCGCTGCTACCTTTATCTCTCCCTGGTTTTTTGCTGTTTGTCTCGCATTAATTATTGGATCCGGATTCTGGTTTGCCCGCGGGGCGCTAGTGGTGGGGCTGGCGATACCGACGAGTATCATCGGTACCTTTCTGATACTCGGGGCACTGGGACGTTCTTTAAACGTGATCAGTCTCGCAGGTCTGGCGTTTGCGGTAGGGATGCTGGTTGATAATGCTGTGGTCGTTCTGGAAAACATCTTCCGCCGCTATTCTCTGGGAGAATCCCCGTTTCGTGCGGCGGTTAAAGGAACGCATGAGGTCTGGGGAGCGGTACTTGCTTCAACGCTGACAACCATTGCCGTTTTTCTGCCGGTGGTCTTCATTCAGGAAGAAGCCGGGCAGTTATTTCAGGATATTGCATTAGCAATCAGTGCCGCAGTGGGACTTTCCCTGGTTGTTTCCATGACGCTGATTTCCACGGCTTCCGCCCGTTTGTTGAAAAAACGGGATGGTCAGGACATCGAAGACACGCATGTGACTGCAAAAGTGGAATCGCATACGGAAGAACCGGTTAAACAGAGCCGGTTGCAGAAAGCAATCATCGGCCCGATTGAATCCGGTTGTGCGTCTTTTGTGAATCTAGTGGTGGGCTTCAATCACTGGATCCAGCGTGGTCTGATGCGTCGGTTACTGGTGGTTGGTTTGCTCGTTGGTTCCGCATTTGGCATCAGTTGGCAGTTGTGGCCTAAGGTGGAATATCTGCCGACGGGGAATCGCAATTTGATTTTCTGTATTTTGCTGCCCCCTCCCGGATATAACCTCAATCAATTAATGGAACTGGGAGAGAGTGTTGAAAGTGATTTGCGACCTTACTGGGATATTGATCCAGAAAGCGAGGAAGCGAAAAAACTGGGTTATCCGATCATTGGCGATTTCTTTTTCGTCGCGCGGGGACGCCAGGTCTTCATGGGGATTCGAGCCTTCGATTCCCAGCGCGTCGCCGAATTGATTCCCCTGATTCAAAAGGCAGGCATGAAACTGCCGGGAACATTCACCGTCGCTAAACAATCCAGCCTGTTTGAAAGAGGCCTGACCGGCGGTCGTACGGTTGAGGTGGAAATCATCGGCCCGGATCTGAAAAAACTAGTCGGTATGGGAGGGCAGATTCTGGGAAAAGTCAAGCAGATGATTCCGGAAGCACAGGTCCGTCCCGTTCCCAGCCTTGACCTTTCCAGCCCGGAAGTTCATATCGTGCCCAAGCTGACGCAAGCAGCCGAAATGGGAGTCAGCAGTGTCGATCTGGGGTATACCGCGAATGCCTTGATCGATGGTGCCTTTGCGGGGGATTATTATCTGGGCGGTGATAAAATCGATTTGACGATTATCGGACGATCCAAGCACATTCAGAATACGCAGGATGTCAAAGCATTGTCGGTGGCAACGCCCATGGGGGCGCTGGTTCCTCTGGAAGCGTTAGCAGATGTGGAGATCACCAGTGGTCCGGAACAGGTCAATCACCGCGAGCGTCAGCGTGCGATCACAATCGAAGTCTCTCCACCGGAAACAATGGCATTGGAAGATGCCATGAGTCAGATTCAGTCGGAAATCGTTCAGCCACTGCGCGAAAGCGGTCAACTGGCGGGAGGCTATCGAATTGTATTATCGGGAACCGCTGACCAGTTGCGCGATACCTGGGCTGCCTTGGAATTCAATGTGATGCTGGCCTTGATGATTACCTATTTGTTAATGGCGGCGTTGTTTGAATCGTGGCTCTATCCCTTTGTGATTATTTTCAGTGTTCCCTTAGGCGCCGTCGGAGGAATTCTGGGCTTAAGTATTTTGAATCTGTTTATGCTGCAGACGCTGGATGTGCTTACCATGTTGGGGTTCGTGATTTTAATTGGGACCGTGGTAAATAATCCGATTCTGATCATCCACCAGTCATTAAATCACATTAACGAAGATAATATGTCACCCCGGGAAGCGATTCTGGAAAGCATCCGGACCCGCATCAGACCGATCTTTATGACAACCACGACAACGGTTCTGGGATTATTGCCACTGGTACTATTTCCAGGTTCCGGGAGCGAGTTATATCGCGGTTTGGGAAGCGTGGTGCTCGGGGGACTGATCGTCTCGACACTCTTTACTCTGGTACTGGTGCCGACCTTATTCAGTTTAACGATGGATGCCAAACAATGGGGCTTGAATCTCCTGCGGCCCGGTCTTGTAGAACAGGTCAAAGCGAGCGTTGCTCCGCCCGAAGAAACAAAAAACAAGACTCAGGAAAATGTAACGGTCTGAAACAGAGTACTTGAATTGATCATCGCAGCGCAGGAATCGTTTCTATTGAGCATGATGACTGCTACTTCAGAATGAAGGTATGGGTACATTGGTTCGTGCGGTCATCATCGTCTCGATACTGCTGGTAGCGGGCCTGGCGCTCTACTTTTCAGGTCTGTTCAAACCCGACCCCGAAGCGGTCTTTCAAAGAGCCTCGTACGCGTTTCGCACTCAGGATTATCCGACAGCAAAGCAGCAGATCGCAAAACTCCTGAATGACCCCGAGTATCGTGTCCCCGCGGCAATGCTGGGAGCCGAAATTGCAATCAAAGCCAGCGATTTCAACGAGGCCATCCGACTTTACAGCCATGTGCCGGACGATACCAGCCGCGAATCTTATAAAGCACGGATACGATCCGGCGAATACTATCTGTTCCAGTTAAAAAAACTCACACCTGCGCAAAATGAGTTTCAGCGTGCGCTCACATCATTTCCTGATGATGCCACGATTCTGGAACGCCTCTCATTTATCTACGGGTTAAGCTCGCGTGCCTGGGAAGCGATTCCCATGCGCCTGAAGCTGTTAAGGCAGGACCGCTTTGATCCGATCCTGCTCTATCTGTTAGCCATGAGTGATCGTTCGCTGGAAAATCCGCAACTCGTTTCCGAATACGAAGAGGCCGATCCGAATGATCCCTTAGTGCAGTTGGCTTTGGCGCGGATTGAGTTCGATCAGCAGCAGTATCAGGCGGCACAGTCTCGTTTGCAGAAACTGCTTTCGACGCAGCCTGATTTGAGTCAGGCCTATGTCTTATCCGGACAGATCCTGCTGCATGCCGGTGAGGCGGACGAATTCCGGAAATGGCAACAGACACTGACAGATCAGGTTCGTTTGCAACCTGAAATCTGGAGTATTGAAGGGCAATGGTACCAGAAACAGGGGAATGCCCCGTTTGCGATCACCTGTTACGCAGAGGCCATCAGACGCGATGCAACAAACTCGACTGCCTGTTATCAACTGGGGCAACTGCTTTTAAAGGAAAGGCAGCCGCAGGCAGCAGAACAACTGCTGGAGTACTCAAATAAGTTGCAGACATATGAAGGGCTGACAAAAGTTGTCTATGCCGATAAGGATTTAGCCGCGGCCCGAAAAGTGGTTTTACTGGCAGAGGAACTGGGGCTGCTGTGGGAAGCCTATGGCTGGAGCCAGGCAGCCTTGATGCTTGATTCCCATTTAGAATGGGCGCTCAAAGCCAAAGCTGAACTGGCACTGCAATTATCACAGTTGAAATATACGCGCGTGGTCGAAGGCAAAAATCCGATCAGAGACCTGGATTACGCTGCTCCTGATTCAATGATCGAACGGGTTGTCACTTCAGACGCGAAAGAAAAAACAGAATCGAATGCGTTATCCCTCGTCTCGTTTGAAGATGTTGCATCAGCGGCCGGCATTTCGTTCCAGTATTTTAACGGTCGTGTCTGGCCTGAGACCTCACATAAAATGTATGAATTCACCGGAGGCGGGGTAGGGGTTCTCGATTATAATGGGGATGACTGGCCTGATATTTATTTGACGCAAGGAGCAAACGGGCCGGGAGAGAAACAACAGAGTCAGTATACGGACCGTCTCTTTCTGAATGCCGGTGATGGCACCTTTCTGGATGTCACAGCCTCAGCCGGCTTGAACGAGAACCGCTTCAGCCAGGGAGTCTCGGTCGGTGATGTGAATAACGATGGCTTTGCCGATATTTATGTGGGGAATATTGGCCTGAACCGACTGTATCTCAATAACGGGGATGGAACATATTCCGAGGTGGATCAGGCGCAGGGGACCGCCGATCTGTGGACAACCAGTTGTCTGATCGCGGATCTGAATGGAGACAGTGCGCCTGAAATCTATGCGGTCAACTATTTAACAGGCCCGGACATTTATGATCGCGTCTGCAAAAATCCGGATGGTTCTGACCGGTCCTGTATGCCACAGAATTTTCCGGGGGCGCAGGATCAGTTGTATTCCAATTTGAAAAATGGCCAATTTCGAAATGTGACAGATGAATCAGGCATTCAGGTGCCCAATGGAAAAGGTCTGGGGATTATTGCTGCTGATCTGAATGGGAACGGGTATCCGAATCTGTTTATTGCCAACGATGCCGTCGCCAATTTTTACTTCGTCAACCAGGCTTCCGGAAAATTATCATTCACAGAGCAGGCGTTATTGTCCGGGCTGGCGTTAAACTCACTCGGGCGGTCTGAAGCGTGCATGGGAATCGCTGCCGGCGATGCGGATGCCGACGGGCTGCTGGATTTCTATGTGACAAATTACTTTCGGGAAACGAACACGTTGTATCGTCAGGTGGCGCCGGATGTGTTTGTCGATGAAACTCAGTCTGCGAATCTGTCCGACTCGACGACCTATCAATTAGGATTTGGAACGCAGTTCCTTGACGCCGATCTCGATGGTTTACAGGATTTACTGATCGTGAATGGTCATGTCGAAGATTTGACTTCGCAGGGAGCGCCTTATCAGATGCGACCTCAGTTTATGAAGAATCAGGGCAAGGGAAAATTTCTGGATGTGACCTCACCGAAACTGGGCAGTTTTTTTCAGCAGCCCAGGCTGGGCAGGGGGATGGCACGACTCGATTGGAATCGCGATGGTCTGGAAGAAGCGGCGATTTCCAGTCTCGATCAACCATTTGTGCTATTGAAAAATACAACGGCTCAGCACGGTCATCGACTGGTGGTTCATCTGACGGGAACGGAATCGAACCGCGATGCGATTGGCGCTTCAGTTAGAGTGAAATTGAAAGGGCAGACGCTGGTGCGGCAGATGACGGCCGGCGACGGATATCAGGCGAGCAATCAGCGAATACTGATTTTCGGCCTGGGAGAGAGGAAACAAATTGAAACGCTGGAAGTCAGCTGGCCTTCCGGACTGCAACAACATTTTGGGGGGATCGTTGTTGATCAGGAAATTCATCTGATTGAAGGCAAGCCCGGGCATTCGGTCAAAAGGGGCTTGAATTGATTTCGATGATGATTATTCGAAATCAATTCCCAGACGATACTTCAGTTGATCCAGTTCATCAATCGACTCGTCGCTGGATGAATGAACGTGCTCCGCTTCAGTAATAAATTTCAAATCTTTGATATAAGGAATTCCATATTCCTCTAATGTGTTTTCAAATTGTTCGATTCCCTGACCATACATGATCAGAAGTTTGTGCTCATCAAACTGGACTTCCAGAGGTATGAGCGGGTTCAGAACCGCAATCCCTGCACAACCATCATTGAGGAGCAGGTCTTCATAGTCATACAGCGTACTTTTGAGGACAGGCAGATCCATGTGCTCACGGTACAGATCCTGATGCTGATTGTTTGAACCATCGTGACTGGTTTCCAGTACCACGTCGACTTCGTTGCCGAGCGGATCCAGCAGATCGATAAACAGATCAAATAATACTTCTTTTGAGGCAGACGCCATCAGCACCGGAATTTTAATGCCGGTTTCTTTGTCCGTGTAAACATCATGTCGGTAACCAGCCTGAGGCACCACTTCCAGATCATAAGAGGGACGAATGGCATCGGTCAGCATGAAGTTACCGTATTTAGCAATATTCAAGTGTGTTTCCAGTT
>NZ_CALFPF010000238.1 GCF_937919775.1 uncultured Gimesia sp. | reverse complement strand
AATGCAGTGAGACCCATATTTCCACGATGTGACATTGTGCTTAACGGTCTGCTGACTGAAATACTCCAGCCAACTAGAGGCACACTGATGGCCTCATATATCTGTTTTCGGACTATTGTGGTCCGATTCTTTGGTAAATTCGTTTTTTTCCGAACAATTAGATCATGTTACGCATTTTAACTCTCGCTGTTGGTCTCCTGCTTGTGGCAGGCTTGAATGACTTTTTTTCCATTTCCTCCTGGGCCAATTTTTCGCAAGACAAGTCTGGCAATAAAGATACAACAAGCGTTCCCCAACGCCTGCTGGCCTGGGCCGGGCAGGAACCACAGCCCCCGGACTCTGAAAAGTCAGCCGATGGGCCTGAAATAAATTTGAAAAATAATCCGGCTCAGGCGATTTCATTGCTCAAAAAATCGCGTGAAAAGCTGTTAACCTACAGTTCGATCCGGGCGCAGATCACAGAAAAAGTAGAGATCGGCCCCAAGCCGTTTGTCATCAGCGGCAGCTATCTTCAGGGGAATGATCTGAAACTGCGACTGGAATTTCAGGTCCAGAGCCAGAAAAAAAATAGCGAGCCAGTCGGGACACTGCTGGAAATCTGCGATGGACAGGTACTCTGGACAGAACACACGATCAAAGGCACCTCGCGCGTTACCCGACGCGACGTGCAGGCGATCTTGAAACAAGCCGAATTGAACCCGAAATCAGCCCCGAATATGCTGGTGGCAGAGCTGGGTCTGGGGGGGCTTCCCGGATTATTGGCGGCCATCGAAAAGAATATGAAATTTGAGAGTGTGTCTGAAAGAACCGTCAACGGCAAAACATTGACGGTCTTAAACGGGACCTGGAAAGACGAATTTCTGAATCAATTTAAGGGGGGAGACCCCAACGGCGTCGCTCAGCTTCCCGCTTATGTTCCGGAGGCCGTAAGAATTTACCTCGATCCGGAAACGCTTTTTCCACGAAGAATTGTCTACCTGAAAAAAAACAAGGATACGCTGGAAAGCATGGTGACTCTTAACTTTACCAAAGTAACTCTGAATGCCCCCATAAACAAAGCCGAATTTGCCTATGAACCCCCTGACGGGGTCTTTCCGGCCGATATCACGAATCAATATCTTAAACAATTGACGCAATAAATACGTAATAAGGGATGAAAGACGAAATTCGATTTCTGGCAGGCAGGACTGCCAGACAACTCTGTGCGGGAAAAAGCAATTCTTCCCGGATGCACACATTTCACATAAAACACTTAAATATAATGACTTAAGACTTCCTTATCAATTCGCAACGTTTCTGTGTTGAAACACCCTGAATGGACTTTTCCAATGCCCGCAGTATTTACAGAACTGGATCACCAGACTCCACAGTGGCAGAAGAATTCTCCACTGCTGGTGGTTCCCAGTTGGGCTGCCTCTCTCGCCATTCACTCTCTGATTTTGTTTGTACTCATTACCAGTCTTAATCGTTGCGATAGTGGTCAGACAGGGGGCGAAGCAGGTAAATTGCGGAGCGTGGGCATTTACGTCAAACAGTCGACCGATGCAGAAAAAAACGATGAGTCGGAGCAGGAAACCCAAGAAACCACTCAAAATCAACAGTCTCTTCAATCGCAGGACCAGATCAAAGAGGTACTTGACCAGCCTCCCGTCGAACCTCTGCTGCCGGAATTGAATTCGAAACTGCTTGGTGCCGGGCCAAGCCAGACCCCCAGTACCCCCAACAGACCCACGAACGATTTGCTGATGTCCCCCAGCACGGCTCTTGCGCCTCCTGTGATGGGAACAGGCAACGTCAACTTTTTCGATGCCGTTGATTCCGGTAAGCGATTTGTATTTGTTCTCGACTGTTCGGGCAGTATGGCCGCGCCGCAAGGAGCCCCGATCCGAAAAGCCCGCTCGGAACTGATCGCCAGTCTGGAAGGTTTAACACACCACCAGCAGTTTCAAATCATTTTTTACAATACCAGCACGCGGGCCATGCAGCATCGGGGCAAACCGGCAGAAATGCTGTACGCCACCGATATCAACCGGACTCTGGCCCGCCAGTTCATTCAGAGTGTCGAACCGGACGGGGGCACAGATCATATCCCTGCTCTCAAGAGAGCTTTAAGTTTTCATCCGGATGTCATATTCTTTCTGACTGATGCCAAGCATCCCCAGTTATCCGGCGCGGACCTGAATGAAATTCGCGTTTTAAATGGCGGTAAGGCTAAAATTCACTGTATCGAATTTGGAGAAGGCTTCCCGGTTAAAGAAGGAAATTCACTCGACAAACTTGCGCGTCAAAATCATGGCAGTTACCGCTACTATAATGTCCGCAAGTTTATCATCAATCGTTAAATTTTTTACTGAGCATCTCAACTGGACTCAGCATCACTCTCAACCATCTCAGAAAGTCTATGATTAATGTCCTCGACGGTATCCAAAGCAACTCGCTATACGCTGTTATTAGCCTGTCTGCTGTTTTGCGTCGGCTGTGATCAGTACACCAAAAAGATTGCCGTCGAAAAACTCAAATTTGAGCCGCCCATCACCTATTTCAATAATACATTCAGAATGGAATACGCAGAAAATACAGGTGCCTTCCTGAGTGTCGGCAGTCATCTGTCGAAACCGATCCGGTTTTTCATGCTGGTCGTCGCCAATGCTGCGTTTTTAATCATCGTCACGGGGATGCTGGTCTTTCGCTGGCAGATGCCTCTGGTTCAATTCATCGCCCTGTCTCTACTGCTGGCAGGCGGCATTGGTAATTTAATCGACCGTGTCTTTTTGAACGGGATTGTGATCGATTTTCTCAATATCGGCTTTGGCCCTTTGCGAACCGGTATTTTCAATGTGGCTGACATGGCAATTACCGGCGGCGCCCTGTTGATGCTGCTCTCCTGGTTTTTCACAAACGAACAAAAACCGCAGGTACAATCAGTCGAATCCAGTTCCGCGGAACCAGTCACCCCTTCTACAGCGGAGTAATCGAACCGTCTGATTTCGAAAGATAAAATGCGAACGTTTTCTCTGGCCATCATGATCACCGTTTTCCTCCTGCTGAAGGGAGCCCCTGCCTGCGCGCAGGACAAGATTGAAGTTCGCCCCGATCATCATGTCGGTCAAGCTACCCTGCCCTGTACGATCCTGAATTTCACAAATACGGAAATCAAAGTCAAACTGCTCCCCAGTGGTTCGGTGCGCACTTATCCCAGTTCGCAGATTGTCAAAGTTCATACTCCTCAAACCGAACAACAACAGGAAGGGCTGAAACAACTGCAGGCAGGTCAATTTGACAAAGCCATTGCTTCATTCAGCGAAGCCTTGAATTTCGAAAACAGGTCGTGGGTCCGCCGTGAAATTCTGGCCTCGATGATTAAAGCCGCTCTGAGCCAGGGGGATATCCTGAAAGCGGCACTCCGCTTTCAGGTGATGGTCGAAAACGAACCGGACTCCCGCCATTTCGAACTCATTCCTCTGGACTGGACGATTCAGGAATCAATTTCTCCCGCGCGCAGTGCAGCGCGGGGGTGGTTGACCGAAAAAAACGAAGTCAATCAACTGATCGGTGCCAGTATTCTGCTGACGGCTCCCGATTATCAGGCGCAGGCGGAAGCCGCTCTGCGATCTCTGGCAACGAGCACAAATATAAATATCCAGCAACTGGCACGCGCACAACTCTGGCGAATCCGTTTAAGGGCCGGAGACCTGAGCCATCTGGAACTTCAGCGTTGGGAACGGAATCTGAATCAGGTTCCGGAGCACTTACGCGCGGGGCCTTATTTCCTGCTGGGTACAGGTTATGCCATGCTGGAACGACACGGCCAGGCAGCCGCTTCGTTCCTCTGGGTTCCTCTGGCCTACGATTCCAATCCGCAACTTTCGGCTCTGGCGAACCTGAAAGCGGCGGATTCACTGCTGGCATTAGGCCAGTCAACGAATGCCCTTCGCCTCTATCAGGAATCAGTGGCCCGCTACCCAGACTCCCCTTCCCGGCAAATCGCGCAGCAGATGATTGATCAGTTACTGAAACCCGATGGCTTAAATCCAAAACCGGCTACTCAACCCAATTGATTTGAATAAAACAATTCTGGAAAAGAATAATTTGATGGATCGAAGTAAACCACTGTTAAAAAACGTCTGGATCGGTCTGGTCATCTTCGGCGTCTTTCTGACGACACCGCTGCTTTGTCTGGCCGCCGGTGATTCTGCTGAGACTGACGGTGCGGGGTCTGCAAAAATTGATTTTCGCCAACTGGTTGATGATGCCGGTGCCATTGGAATTATTATTGCCGTTCTGAGCGTGGCGATGGTTGCGCTGATTGTCGAACACATCATCAGCATCCGCAGCTCTGCCCTCATGCCCCCCGGGCTGGCTGAGGAAGTTCACTCGCTCATTGTCCAGCAGCAATATCGCAGTGCCGACTCCGTCTGTAAGTCCAAACCCAGTTTTTTGTCCTACGTGCTCTCGGCTGGACTGGCAGAAGTTCAGATGGGTTACGGCGCCGTTGAAAAAGCCATGGAAGACGCCGCCATGCAGCAGTCAGCTCGTTTGAACCGAAAAATTGAATATCTCTCGGTCATCGGAACCCTTTCGCCGATGCTCGGTTTGCTGGGCACAGTCTGGGGGATGATTCTGGCCTTCTCCGAATTTACTGCGAAAGCGAATCCGGACGTCGCTGAGCTGGCTCCGGGAATTTCAAAAGCATTGATTACCACGCTCTTCGGCTTGAGCGTGACCGTTCCCGCACTCGCCAGTTTTGCCTTCTTTCGAAATCGAATCGACGAACTCGTCGCACAATCTTCGTTAATAGCGGAGCATGTCTTTGCCGACTTTAAGCGGTCGGTCCCCCCGCCCGTTAAACAAACGGGAAAGCCGGTTCGTAAACGCCCGGA
Source organism: uncultured Gimesia sp. (assembly GCF_937919775.1). Classification (GTDB taxonomy): domain Bacteria; phylum Planctomycetota; class Planctomycetia; order Planctomycetales; family Planctomycetaceae; genus Gimesia. Next base: position 18,377 of record NZ_CALFPF010000238.1, on the reverse strand, counting down.
AGAGGAACTCGCCCAGCGCATTGCGAACCAGCAGGCTACGCGTCCGGCTCAACCTCCGGGAGGACAGGAACCATGAGAATTCCCACGCGCCCCCGCCAGCAGGGAATCCGCTTTAACATTACGCCGCTGATCGATATTGTCTTTCTGCTGATTGTGTTCTTTCTCGCAGCGACGCATTTGACGCAGAACGAAAAACTGGAAGCAGTCGAACTTCCCCTGGCTTCGCAAAACAAAAGTGAGTCGGAAGAACCGCCCCGGCGGCTGATCGTTACGATTACTTCAGACGAAAAGCTGTATCTGCGCGGCAAAGAAATCCAGCCGGACGAACTGGACGCCACACTAATGTCCATCGATGACTCCAAACGGAAAGAAACCGAAGTACGCATTCGCGGCGATCAACGGATTCCTTATCGGCTTGTAGAGCGTGTGCTCATCAGCTGTGCCCGCGCCGGTATTTCCCATGTTCAATTTGCCGTTCTGAACGAGTAAGCCTGCTCCGAAATGAAAATCCCTTCACACCATAATACGCGACACGACATACAGGATCAGGCCACCATGACGCCGATGATCGATGTTGTGTTTCTGCTGCTGATCTTTTTTATCAGTGCTTCGGCGAACCAGATTCGGGAATTTCTCTTGCCGACTGAACTGGCAACCGGGAGTATTGAATCGACGGAAACAGTCCCACAGGAGAAGCCGCTGGGGGAAGTCTGGTTAAAACTCAAACGGCAGAACAATCAGACCATTGTAGAATTGAATGAGCGCGAGTATGCTCGCTTTGATCAATTGAAACAGACTTTGATCGCACTGGCTGAACTGGCCCCGGAGATCCCCGTAATACTGGATATCGAAGAAGATGTGCCTCTGGGTGACATGATTCGCACCTACGATATCAGCCTGGCCGCCGGCTTCAATTCCATTCATTTTGCCACCGACGTGAACAAGATTGCTCCGAAAAAGAAATCTGAAACGTCTCAAAACTGAAATCATTCATTCACGATGAAATTATTTGATACCCATGCCCACCTTGATGAAGAAGCCTTTCATCCAGACCAGACTGAAACCGTACAACGTGCGATTGACGCGGGCGTCGAAACGATTTTGACCATCGGCATTACTGCCGAAAGCAGTCAGCGCGCCGTTGATCTCGCAGCCACTTTTCCCAACGTTTATGCCGTTGTCGGCATTCAACCCAACTATGTCGCGCAATTGAAACCCGGTGACTGGGAGCTGATTGAAACACTTTCCACCGCTCCCAAAGTAGTCGGGATCGGCGAGACGGGACTGGATCGCTACTGGGATTATGCCCCCATCGATTTGCAACGTGAGTATTTCAGCAGACACATTCAACTCTCCCGAAAACTGGATCTGCCTTTTGTTGTGCACTGCCGCGAAGCCGAAGCAGATGTCGTCCAGTTATTACAGCAGGAAGCGCAAGGCGGCCCTCTGAAAGGAATCATGCACTCATTTTGCGGCAGCCCGGAAACGGCAGCCGCCTGCCTTGCACTGGGGCTCCACATCTCTTTTGCCGGCATGTTGACCTTCAAGAAAAATGACGAGCTACGAGAGACCGCACGTCAGATTCCCTTAGATCGTCTGCTGGTTGAGACCGATGCGCCTTATCTGGCTCCGGTTCCCATGCGGGGCAAACGCAATGAACCCGCGTTTGTCAAACACACCTGCGCCTGTCTGGCAGAACTCCATCAGAAAACGCCGGAAGAAATGGCCGACATCACAACGGCCAACGCCAAAACGCTGTTCAAGATCGGTTAAACGCTTGACCCGCGCGTTCGACTTTCGTACCGACTTCCTGCCCGGGTTCCCGCAATCATCACCGGCTCCCGTCCTGGCGCGCCCTCCGCAGATTCTTTCAGAATCTGCATTTCTTCGAAGTGGATACTTTCATTTTTATCTAATCCTGTTATTGTTACACTTTAGTGCAGTAATAGAAATAACTTGCGTCATTTGAACTCACAGCAGGTATTACGAGAGCGCGTCCCATTTAACCCTGGTGTCTCCCATGCTAAGTTACGCGAACCGAATGGCATTGGGGATGCTACAATAAACTTGGACACAGGCTAGGATGGTCATGATCAAACAGTGGCTTGCGCATGCCTTCGCGGTAGAACGCCCTGAAGATTTTGCTCCCACGACAGAGCAGCAGGAGATTGCCGACCGCATCTGCCGGGAAATCATTCGGCGGGATATGGTCACGCTGGCGATTCTCTCCTTAGAGACCTGCCGCCCTTTGAATTATATCGGCGCGCAGGCCATTCACTTTTTCTCTCCGTTTCTATCCTTCCTGGTTGATCCGAAATCGCAAACGATTTTCGCTGATTTTCTGGAAAAACGGGGCTCGATCGAATGGCTGTGTCAACGTCTGGAAACACTAAGTGCGTCTCCCTCAAACAAACAGAGTGCGTCCCCCGATCAAAACCCAGACCCGGCTCGTTCAGAAACAGTCAACAGGGATGGTTCCTGACAACAGTTAAAACAATCCGATCCAGGCCCGATCTGCTTTCATATTTACACGGATGGCGAATCAGAATATGAACTCCACAACGACAAAACAACTTGACCCCGATCAAATCAATGTGATCCTGGCCACCGATTGTGGTAGTACAACGACCAAAGCCATTTTGATCGAGAAAATAAATGGGGAATACCGCCAGACCTATCGAGGCGAAGCCCCAACGACCGTCGAAGAACCAGCCGCCGATGTGACGGTCGGTGTTGTGAATGCGGTGACCGAAGTCGGCGAGTTGGCAGGTCGAAAACTCATCGATGAAAACGGAGAAATCATCCGGCCCGCGAACGGTGATACCGGCTGCGACATTTATATTTCGACATCCAGCGCCGGCGGCGGACTGCAAATGATGGTCGCGGGAGTCGTACGAGAGATGTCGGCTGCCAGCGCCAAACGTGCCGCATTAGGCGCCGGTGCGATTGTGATGGATACGATCTGCTCTAACGACAAACGCCTGCCACACGAACAGATTCAACGCATCCGGGAATTGCGGCCCGATATGATCCTGCTCGCCGGCGGCACGGACGGGGGGACTCAAAAACACGTTGTCGAACTGGCCGAATTGATCGCTCCGGCCAAACCGCAGCCCCGGTTTGGTGGCACCTATAAGATGCCGATCATCTACGCCGGCAATCAGGAAGCGAAAGAACTGGTTGAAGCAGCCTTTGATGACGACGTAAAACTCACGACCGTGGCGAATGTCCGCCCGGTGCTGGAACGCGAAAACCTGGCTCCCGCCCGCGATGCGATTCACGATCTGTTCCTGGAGCATGTGATGGCACATGCCCCCGGTTACAACAAACTGATCTCCTGGGCCGATGCCCCGATCATGCCTACTCCCGGAGCCGTCGGAAACATTCTGCAGACAATCGCCGAACGACAGGGCATCAACGCGCTAGGCGTCGATATCGGCGGCGCCACGACAGACGTCTTCAGTGTCTTCGATGGCACATTTAACCGAACCGTGAGCGCCAATCTGGGCATGAGTTATTCCATCTCCAACGTGTGCGCTTCGGCGACGCTGCCGATGATCTTACGCTGGGTGCATCTGGATATGGACCCGCGGGAACTGCAGAACCATATCAAAAACAAAATGATCCGCCCGACGACGATTCCCCAGACCAGAGAAGCGCTGGTTTTCGAACAGGCGGTGGCCCGCGAAGCACTGCGGTTGGCATACATCCAGCACAAAGAATTCGCCACAACACTCAAAGGAGTGCAGCAGCAAAGAACGGTTGGCGACACGTTCAGCCAGATCACCAGCGGCCTATCGATTGTGGATAATATGAAACTGAATCTGCTGGTCGGTTCGGGAGGCGTATTATCTCACGCTCCGAATATGAATCAGACCGCATCGATGATGATTGACGCCTTCGAGCCTGAGGGTATGACCGTACTGGCCAAAGACAGTATTTTCATGATGCCCCATCTCGGCGTGCTGGCGCAGGTACATCCCCGTGCCGCGTTACAGGTTTTTGAGCGGGACTGCCTGATCTATCTGGGAACCTGTGTCGCACCGCGCGGCTTATATCGTTCCGGAAAAACCTGCTTTCAGTATCAGATTCAAGGAAAAACGCTCAATGAATCCGGCACGATGGAATGTGGTGAGATGAAACTGTTTCCGCTGGCTTATGATGACCGGGCCACGATCACGGTTGAGCCGAAACGCGGTTATGACTTTGGTGCCGGCTCCGGTAAACGAATGGAATTCGAAGTGCGTGGGGGTACGGTGGGCCTGATTCTCGACGCGCGCGGCAGGCCCTTGATTGTACCAGCCGACGAAAAACAGCATCTGGACCAGTTGACCGGCTGGGTGCAGGAATTGCAATTATTCCCTGAAATTCATGCGATGCAAACACAACACAGCTCATAAAGAATTGACAGTCATGGCTAAGGCATATTCACCAGGATTACAAATCAGACAGCGCGTGCTGCATTCCAGCCGGCGGATCCTGCCCATTCCGGGTGATGTCCTGGTCAAAGTCGGCGATCATGTCACACCGCAACAAATCGTGGCCCAGACCTTCATGCCCGGCGATGTGACTCCCATTAATGTCGCGAATCAGATTTCCATCGCCCCCTCTGAAGTCCCAGGCAGCATGCTCGTTTCGGTAGGAGATGAAATTCACGCAGGAGATCTCCTCGCGCGCAGCAAAGGTATTTTCGGATTCTTTAAAGCGGAAATGACCGCCAAATCTTCCGGCACGATTGAATCGATCTCGCATGTCACCGGTCAGGTGATCCTGCGGGGCGCTCCCCTGCCGATCCAGGTGCGCGCGTATCAGGCGGGCACCATCAAAGAAGTCATTCCGCAGCAAGGCGTGGTGATCGAGTCGGAGGTGAGTTTTCTGCAGGGAATTCTGGGTATCGGCGGTGAAGCATATGGCACGATCACATTTGCCTGTCAAAACAAAGAACAGCCTTTAGAAGCTTCACTGCTGGACGAATCGATGCGGGGAAAAATTGTCATTGGCGGTGCCCGGATGACAGGCGAAGCCGTCCAACGGGGAATCGAGATCGGTGTGGCGGCCATTGTGTCCGGCGGGATGGATGATGAAGATCTGAAAGAAATTCTCGGCTACGATCTGGGAGTAGCTGTTACCGGGTCCGAACACATCGGCACTACCCTGATCATCACAGAAGGTTTCGGTGACATTGCGATGGCGGATAGGACCTTCAATCTTCTCAAAGATCGTGAAGGCGCCGAAGCCGCCGTCAACGGGACAACACAAATTCGCGCGGGGGTCATGCGTCCCGAGATGGTCATACCACTTGACAAACATACAAAATCTGTTGCTGACACCGGTGCAAAACAAGCGGCAGCGCCGGGTATTCTGGAAACTGGAGTGGCGGTCCGAATTATTCGGGACCCATATTTTGGCTTGCTCGGAGAAGTGGGAGAGATGCCTACCGAACTGCGGACCCTGGAATCGGGTTCCGAATCACGGGTACTGGAAGTCATTCTGCATACAGGAAATAAAGTGATTGTTCCCCGCGCCAATGTGGAACTCATCGAAGGATAATCGTCATGTTTAAATGGATCAATCTCGTAATCAAACGACTGATGATTCCGCTCCTGATAGTGACTTCGGGCGTGGCTCTGGTCGCAGCAGCAGAACCACCAGCGCCGCCAACGGATTTCAGAGCCGAAGATGTTCCCGGCGACGCGGGAACGGCCATCGATCTGTTCTGGACACTCTCTCCGGATGACGAGGAAAACACAAAACCACGCAAAGTTTTACGTTATGTAATCTCCCGCAAAGAAGCTGATCATAAAGATCCCACATACGAAAATATCGGCGAGCCGACTTATCGGGTCAATACGTTTCGAGATTCAAACTGCAAAACCGGTATCCCCTATCTGTATCGTATCGAAGCGGTCGGCCAGGAAAGTCTGACCTCGACGCCGGTTGTAATCAGTGAACCCGTTATTGCGTCACTGCAGTGGTTCAATCTGCAACGCAGCTGGTTTGCGGTCTTCGTGTTTTTGATCTGCGGTTCGGTGATCGTATTCATCGAAATGGCCCGCAGAGGGAAAACGCTCAAAATTCGCAAAATCGCCGGTCTGGAAGCCATCAAAGACGCCGTCGGACGGGCCACCGAAATGGGACGTTCCTGTTTATTCATCCCTGGCATTCAAGATATCAACGATATTCAGACCGTTGCCGGGATCACCATTCTGGCACAGGTCGCGAAAACAACCGCCGATTATCGTGCCAAGCTGGAAGTTCCCACGTCACGCTCTCTGGTGATGACGACGGCCCGCGACACGGTCGAAGCCGCCTATCTCGCCGCGGGTCGCCCCGATGAATATAACGAAGACGATATCTACTATATTACTGACGAACAGTTTGGTTACGTGGCCAGCGTGACGGGAAAAATGGTGCGCGACAAACCGGCGGCCTGTTTTTACATGGGCGCATTTTACGCCGAATCATTAATTCTGGCAGAGACTGGCAACTCGGTCGGTGCGATCCAGGTCGCGGGAACAGCGATGCCGACACAGCTCCCGTTCTTTGTGGCGGCCTGCGATTTTACTTTGATTGGAGAAGAGTTCTTCGCCGCTTCCGCATACCTTTCCGGAGAACCCCAGCAGTTAGGCAGCCTGAAGGGACAGGACTTCGGTAAACTGATTGGCGGCATCTTACTGCTGGTCGGATGCCTGATCATGACGTTATCCGCATTTGAAACGCGGGGAGAGAAGCAAGCAGAAAAAAGCCAGAGCTTTCTGCATTCGGCCCAGACTTATATTAAAGAGAATATCCTCGGTAAGGGAGGTTTTTAATAATGAAGCGAACGATCCCTCTGTTTATCTCGGCTGTGACGGGATTTGTCCTGATCGCCACCGCGTTCATTCCCAAATTTGTGGACTGGGGCAACGACGCGATGGCCTGGTTCAATCTGCTGGCCGCGTTTGCGTTCGTGCTTGGTGGCGGAAACCTGCTGAAAATGCAATTGCAGAAAATTTCGGCGCAGCAACCGGGCTGGGGATATTCAGCCGTGACTTTAATTGCGTTTTTCATCACCTTGTTCGTCGGCCTGGCAAAAGTCGGCGTGCATCCGAATGTCAATTTTCCTGAATTCGCCTGGTCGGGGGATTACCTCGAAGAGGGCAGCGTCTTCTGGTGGTTCTTTGAGTATATCTTTACTCCCCTCTCGGCAACCATGTTTGCTTTGCTGGCGTTTTATATTTCTTCAGCCGCCTTTCGTGCCTTCCGTGCGAAGAATACAGAAGCCACCATTCTACTGATCATCGCTGTCATTGTTTTGCTGGGAAGAACCTATGCCAGCGAATGGTTAACCGGAGGATTCTCCAACGAACCAATATTTGGAGAAAACGGCATTACCTATAGCGACTTTAAATTAGATCACTTAACACAAATTATCATGGAAGACTTCACAACCCCCGGGATGCGGGCAATCAAAATCGGGATTGCACTCGGGGTGGCCTCGACTTCGCTGAAAGTCTTATTAGGCGTCGACCGTTCATACCTTGGCTCAGATCAGGAGGCCTAAAGGATGCTGAAAATACTGCAAAATCTGGATCGTCGATGGATCTTTTTACTGATGTTTGTTGCGGTCGCGGTGCCGCTCATTATGGGAACCACGTTTCCTGAAACGCCCTCCGGCGAGGTAATAGCCGTCTTCGATGCCGTGGATAATCTGCCCGATGGTTCTAATATCGTCATGGCTTTGGACTATGATCCTGCCAGTGCGGGAGAACTGCAACCGATGGCTTCGGCATTCACGCGACACTGTGCCCTGAAAAAACACAATATCTATTTCATGACACTCTGGCCGCAGGGCATTCCCATGATTCAGAGTTCGATTGATATCCTGAATGAGGAATACCCCAAAACATATAAAGGGAAATATGGAACCAAATATGTCAACCTGGGTTTCCGTGCTGGCAACGAAGGGGTGATTAAACTGGTTGTGGAAGATTTGAAAAAGTCATATTCGGCTGATATTCATGGAACGAATCTCGATAACATCCCGCTCACGAAAAATCTCAAGAACATTCAACAAGTTGATCTGTTATGCAACGTGAGTGCCGGCTATCCCGGATCTCAGGAATGGGTGCTCTACGGTTCCTCTCCCTTTGATATTCCGACGGTCGTCGGTTGCACTGGAGTCCAGGCACCTATCATGTTGCCTTATATACCTGATCAACTAACAGGCATGTTGGCCGCGATTAAAGGGGCAGCGGAATACGAACAGGCCATTATCAACCACTATCCTCAACTGGCAGAAAATCCAAAAGCAAAAGAAGGACTGATACGCATGGGGCCTCAATTGGTGGCTCATGTACTGCTGATCGGGCTGATTGCTTTAGGTAATGTGATCTATTTCTGGGAACGAAAGCAGGGAACGGCTTAATGAAACAGTCAACAATCATCTGGACTTTACTGATGGTACTCGGTGGATTGGGCCTGGTATCCGTTCAAGTATTCAGGGGCAAAGGCGAAGTTTATGTTCGCACCGTTCCCGTGGAAGCGAAATCTTCATCGAAAACTTCCCCAGAGCAAACCTACCACTGGTCCACCTACCAACAGGTTCCTGCAATCGAAAAAGGCAACCCAGGTATCAGCTTGAGTTTCTCGCGGACCCTTGGATTATGGGTGGCAGCCTTCTGTACGCTGGCAATATTTTCATTCCTGTATGGTGATAACCCACTTTATAAATTTACGGAATCCGTGTTTGTGGGAGTGTCTGCCGCTTACGCGATGGTGGTCGCGTTCTGGACAGAGATTGTGACCAACCTGTATGCCAAACTCTTACCCGGCCTGGCCCGCATCAGTTTCTTTCCCGACATGGAAAGCAGTACCCAACCGAACTGGCTCTATCTGATTCCACTCGTTCTGAGTGTCTTGCTGTTATGGCGTCTGGCTCCGAAAGGAAACTGGATCGCCCGCTGGCCTCTGGCGTTCTTTATCGGCGCGACTGCCGGCATTCGGCTAATCAGTTATCTGGAAACAGACTTTATCGGACAACTTCAAAGCACAATCATGCCGTTCATCGTCTTCTCGGCGGATGGTTCTCTGCTCTGGATCAAGTCATTGCGAAATACGATCGTGATTGTGGGTGTGCTCTCCTGCATGGTCTATTTCTTTTTCTCGATCGAACATGAAGGCATCGTCAAATATATTTCCAGGCTGGGCATCTGGTTTCTGATGGTCACCTTCGGCGCCAGTTTTGCCTACACCGTGATGGGGCGAATTGCGCTGCTCAGCGGGCGACTCGATTTTCTGTTTAATAACTGGCTGGGAATCTGATCGATCCGTTTATGAAAGAGTCCTGCCAGTCATTTTAGCTCGCGATCACTTCCTAAGTCTATTGACTGCTAAATGATAAAGCTACTCATGTATTTCAAAGAGAAATATGTGAAGAAAATGATTTTATGCAAACCAACCTGCTTTATACGCTACGCGTCCGTTTCCATATCTGCTATATTTGAACGCAGCCCGCCGGTCGCGCACCCTGTGTTGACTGCTCAATAATTCCAGGTAAGAAAACAACAGTAATGAATTCGCAGCCTTCCTGTGCTGACGCGGAATTGAAAAATCATCACGAAGAGAATTCTCCCCCCGTCTCTAAATATTTTCCCGGTTGGACGATACTGGGAATTGCCGCGATGGCACAGTACTTATCGGCTCCCGGGCAGTCATTTTCGGTCGCCGTTTTCAAAGACCCGATGCGGCTCTCGCTCGGCTTAACAGAAACGCAGTACTCTTTAGCCTATAGTTTTGCCACGATTGTCAGTGCCTGCCTGTTACCATTTGTGGGCAGGTTGCTTGATTACTGGGGCGCACGAATCGTTCTACCCATCGTGGCAATCGGCCTGACGCTGGCCTGTTTTTTCATGTCCCAGATTCACACGCTCACGGGGCTGTATATCGGATTCAGTTTAGTCCGCAGCCTGGGACAGGGAGCCCTCACTCTTATCTCCGTCTGGATGGTAGGAGAATGGTTTGAAAAAAAACGCGGACGCGCGACAGCCCTTGCTGGTTTTGGAAGTGCATTTTCGGTAATGACCGTGCCTCTGATCAATAGCTGGCTGATTACTCAATACGGCTGGAAAACAGGCTGGGTCTTCCATGCGGTGACCGTTGCCGTTTGCCTGATTCTGCCGGGTATCTTACTCGTCCGAAACCGTCCCGAAGATCTGGGACTGCACCCGGATGGGATCGACCCGGCACTGGAGCCGGTGCCTGAAACCGAACCTGTCATGTCCGGCAAGAAACAAAAACGGCCTTTGCTCATACCTACGATTGAATCCTGGACGGTCCGGCAAGTGCTGCGCGACCCCACGTTCTGGAAACTGTTATCCGTCATCACCACGCATGCTCTGGTAGGCACCGGTCTTGTCTTTCACCAGATTTCCTTACTGGGCAGTCATGGTGTTCCCGAAAACTGGGCCATCAGAATGATGTCGTTTCAGGCGATCTGTGCGACCGTCTTGATGTTTCCGGCGGGCTGGGTCACAGACCGGCTTCCCAGCCGCTATATCCTGTGTTTCTCGATGCTCTGCTTATCGCTGGCGAATTTGATCGTCCTGACGATGCCTGCAATCTGGATGGTGGTGGTTTATACTTTTTTACTGGGAACCACAGGCAGTATTTTTCGCAGCACCGCGACAGTGGTCTGGATCAACTATTACGGCCGCATGAATCAGGGTGCTGTCCGCGGCGTTGCCTGGTCGATGATGATTCTGGCCTCGGCGCTCGGCCCCTTACCGGTCGCGATGTCGATCGATTATTTCGGATCATATAACCCGGTCTTGTACCTGTTCACAGCCATGCCACTCGTCGCAGCAGCCGCCGTCTGGTCTGCCCACCCGCCTCAACTGTTTAAAGATCAGCCAGAGACGGAATCGGAGCCCGCCGTTTAATTCACAGGACACACTACGACCGGGACTTTTCTGTAATCTGATACCAGCGTTGATCAATCTGCAGAATCACATTTCCCAGTGCCAGATATTTGGCTAACCGCTGATCCTGCTTCAGTAATTCAAAATACTCATCCGAACCGACCTCGATGTTTTTGAGGTCTTGATGCTGGTGTGGATCATAAAGACTTTCATTCCAGAAATCGCCCTGCGATTTATAAAACGTTCGATTGCCAATATAACGAATGGACTGTAACGCGGAACCGTTTTTGTTCAACTTCTTCATTTCGCGTTCTGCCTGTTCGTAATAACGGGCGGCATTTCCACTTTTCCCAGCGGCGTAACGATCCCGGTTCGAACTTTGCGCATCGAGAACCTGTTCCTGACGGTCACTCTCACTGGCCTGACGTCGAAACCCGTCATATGCTAATTCTTTCTGGAGATTCTGTTCCAGTTTTTCTCTGTGCACTCCCAGCAAAGGCATCGGAGTGTTTCCGGAAACCGCGTCATCGGCCATCAGAAAACTCGTATAGGGTGTCACAATGCCATGCTGTTTCGCAAGCAAGGTGATTTCATTCATGAGTTCCTGATCTGGTTTTTCCTGCCCGCTGTTGCGAATTTGTTCGAGCAGAAAATCGACTTTTTGTCCTGCCCAGAGTCGGGGTACAAAACTGTTCTGATCATTGGCTGATTCTTGGGTAAAGTCCAACTGATAAGTCTGTGATATTTTGCCGCCGTTGATTGTGCCGGTGACTTGAATCGTTTTCGGACCTGAACCCGTGTAACGACCATAAACCAATAACTGCTCACCTTGGAAGATATCTTTGACCTGACGCGGATAAACGTCGGTCACCCCCGCGGCATCGAACTCAAGCGAGACATCCGTCATCACAGGACTGCCCACGCGGTCGAAGAACTGGCTGATTTTTCTGGTCAGATCTTCTTCAGGCAAGATATTGTCTGCTTCTCCACGATGATCGAGGGCCAGAAAATCGAGTAATCTTGTATTCACATCGTAACCTTCACCGAACACAAACAGTCTGACGTTTTCCGTATTCTGTTGCGAGATTGTTTTGAGAAGTTTTTGCGTATCACGTTCGCCAATGGTGGGCAAACCATCTGTGGAGAAGACCATCATCTTCAATCGCGGTCTGGCTGATGAGTCCCCCGTCTGAAGATGTTTCAAAGAAAGCAGCAACGCCTCTTCGATGGCGGTTCCACCACGCGCAGTCATTGCTTCGGCATACGACAGCGCGTTCTGTTTTGATTCTTCGTTAAAGTCAATCAGCCCGCGTTGATTGAAGTGTCTTGCTCTGGTACTGAAATCGATAATATTAAACCGATCTCCGGGGCGGAGATGGTTCACACAATACTTTAATGCGTCGCGGGCCTGCGTCATTTTCTGATGTTCCAGCATAGAACCGGAAGTATCCACGCAGAAAACGACGTCTTTGGGCAGGATCTGTTCTGCGGTCAGTTTACCGATCCCCTGCCCTTGTGTCGGGGAGAGCATCAGCATGAAATAACCGGCTTCACCTGATTCCCGGTGGGCAATCAGGCTGGCGCCGACTTTATCGGGTGAAGTCTGATAATAGAGCACAAAGGGATGTTTCGGCAGATAATTTTTCTGTTTCCATTCGACAGAAATGTCCCAGTCTTTTTTCTCCACCAGTTTCACTTCGTGGGTCGGACTGTAAATATTCTTGATCGGTTCCGCGCTGCGAATATTGACGGTGACCGAAGCTTCTTTGAGTGGTTGCATTAACGCTTTGGGATTCGTATTGAGCATCTGCAATCGAATCAGATTGCCGTGTTTTTTCAAAACCGTGGTGTAGGTGAGTTTCACCATGACGGTTTTGCCTGCTTCCACCCGCGGAATTTTTGTTTGTATCAGCTGATTGCCGTAATATTCCAGTAACGCAGGCGAGCCCCCTTTTTGGACGATCTCCTGAAACACCTGATTCGCTTTTTCAACATCCAGTATTTCCGCCTGCATTTCCTTACCGTCAACCAGTACGGACATCTGATTGACCTGGGTTCCCGGCTCGAGTTCCATGTAACAGGTGCCACCTACGATGGCTCTGCCATTGGGATTCCTGAAGGCGCAGTGGTAAGTTTTTACGGCGATCTGATCTTTAATATCAACGTTGATATGATCGAGCCAGACCTGCACCGGTTGAGAGGCCCGCATGAAACAGGCTTTTGTCGTAGCCCCTGCACTGATCAGCATGAGGGCAGCACAGGCGATTCCCCACAGGCGTTGATAACCTGACATAACATGACTCCTCTGCTGGCATTCGCGTGGGCTTGAAATAAAACGTCATCTCGTGCTTCGATCACGATCTCACTCTGCCTCGAATTGAAAATTCTTTTTCTGTGCCTGCGATCTCAAAACTTTGATGACAGCCTTATCAAACGTGTTGACTTTTGCCTCGTTTTTCTGTTTCTTCATTTCTTCCGCCAGAAACAGATTTCGTTTTTTGGTAAGGTCCTGAATTTGAAATTGAATTTCGGTTCGTTCTTTCTGCAGTTTCTCGATATAAGCAGCCTGCTCGGCTTGCGAGAGTTTTTGCAGTTCGGGCGGAAGTTCTTCTGCTTTCAGTTCCTCAAGTTTCATTTTTTTTCCGGCAATGGCTTCGACTAAATCTCCTTTGGCGCGATACCGGCCTGAGCCTTTAAATGCAGCACGTTCTGCTCCGGACGCGGGCGCTGCTTCTGACGAGAGGGAGTCGGCAGCTGACTGACTGCTGCTGGCCTGTACCTGCTCTTTCTCTGTCCCATAAAAGAGATAGGTTTTGTTGATCCCCCGACTCAACTCATTCAGTTTCTGATCATAGGGTGTTAAGGGAGTAACAATTTCCAGCCCCTGATTGATACTCAAATACGAACCGTCTGCTAATAAAGCGCCTTCTTTCCAACCTGTCTGGATTCCCGTTTGTTCGGGTCCACAGAAGATGGTATTGACGGTAATCCCTTTTTGGATCGCAGCCGGACATACTATTTTAAAGTCTACTTTTCCCTGGTCGAATCCTTCATTGCCGGCGATAAAAATCATTTTCAAACAGTCACTGCCATCACTCCACTTCAATCCGTTCATGGCTGCCTGAATGACTTGACCGCAATATTCTTCACCGCCGTTGGTCTTTAATGCAAATAACTCTTCTGAAAGCTGATCCAGATTTTCTGTCAGCGGCATGATTTGACGCAGATAACCCTCACTGGCAGGCAGACTGCTTTTCCCGTATTCATACAGCGCAACTTTCATCACAGGCACCTGCCCATTCTGTTTCGCGGTGGCTAACTCGTTCACGATGGTCCAGAGCTGCGTGCGTGCCTGATTTATCAATCCCTGCATACTGCCACTGGTATCGAGGAGAATGGCTAATTCGATTACTGGTGGTGACTTTTCTGATGACTGTATTTTGTCCTCTGCCAGACTCGGCTGCAGGAACAGGCCAAACGAAAGCAGGATTAACGCCGTAAAATGAAACAGTTTGCGCATGGAAACAACTCCTGGTTAAGAACCGGACTTTCGTAGAAATGAAGTGCATCATTCCGATACACCGCCTGTTGGACGGGGTGCGCAAAAAAGAAGTTCCCGAAATCTGATTGATTTCGGGAACTTCTTTTGAAACGATTGAGTTTGAATGACCAGTTTTCGACTAAAGACGCGATCCACAAAACTTACAGAATGTGGCATCCGGATCGTGGCCTTCTCTCATACACTCAGGACAGACCTGAGTCGTTAGATGTGAACCGCCCAGTTTTTCGCTCGAATAGATATGCGACAATTCTGCCGTCACGATACCCGTGGGGACGATAATCAGACTATACCCCAGGATCATGATCACTGCCGCAAAGCATTTTCCCAAAGGGGTAACCGGTGTGACGTCACCATAACCGACGGTGGTCATTGTAACGATGGCCCAATACATACTTTGAGGAATGGAACTGAAGCCCGGATTATCAGAGCCTTCAATTAAGTTCAGAGCGGCACCTTCAATCACCACGGCAATCACAACAGTGGCCAGAAAAACCGTAATTTTCGAACGCGTCGCCCAGATGGCCGCTCGTAATTCAGCGGCTCCTGACAGCATGTGTCCCAGTTTGAAAATTCGAAACGCACGTAACAGACGCAGCGCACGAATCACGCCCAAACGCTGGATTTCATCTGAATCCAAAAATATCAGATACGTGGGCAAAATCGAAAGCAGGTCCACCACCCCATAGAAACTGAAAACATAACGCAGTGGTCGACGGGCACAAAGAATGCGCGCTGCATATTCGATCGTAAACAGAATCGTGAAAAACCATTCCGCGATGGTGAATTCTTTTCCGAAGTGGAGATCATACGATTTGACACTTTCCAGCATGATCACAAGTATGCTGAGCAGAATCGCAATCAGCAAGAGCACATCAAACGTTTTTCCAGCGGGTGTATCTGCTTCGAAGATGATCTCATACAACCGTTCGCGCCAGGCAAGCGGTTTTTTCTCTTGAGCAGCATTCGTTTCAGACATAAGAGAACTTTCAATGACTTGATTGCTAAAAGCGATTTGCATCTCAGACAGGGGATTATGTGCGAAAATCCGTTTTGAGGTCAACCTGACTCGCTGCACAAGTCGTTTCTACACAACCTGCGTTTCAACTATGCTATACGTAAATGATCAGTTGCCGGATCAATGCTTTTCACTTCCGCTTTTTCGATGTAGCATTATTGACTGCTCATTCCGGGAGAAATCTCCCGCAGCCTGCCTTTGCAAGAAACGACTTCCCAGCCTGAAACAGGTCTGGATATGTGTATCGTCTTCTGCTGTCAGATTCCCCTCCTGCTGATGAATCGTGTCGTTGCAGTAGAGGCGGAATCGACAGACTATTTTGAAAAATCAGTTCGCCCAGTCCTGATCATGTATTGTGCGAAGTGTCACGATCCGCCCCAATCGTCGCCTGACGGCTCCCAAGGATACGCCGTTGTGTAACCTCTATGTTTCGATGCTGAACCGGATGGGCATAAAAGCAGATCAATTCGGCGACAGTACGGGTGAGTTAAAAGGACTGATCTGAGTCACTTCTGAAACTGAAATGAATACAGGTCGGCGTCTTTGAGTTGTATGCGCAGACGAACCGGTTTGCCTTGCAGGGTGCTGACATCCGCTTTTTGATTCCAGGTCACCGTGCGGTCAATCGTGTCGCCAAACAGGTCTGCACACTCATCAAGCGTAAAGCCCTGAATCGGCTGCCCCTCGGCTGTCTGCATTTCAACACGCATACTGCCGGCAGCAGAAGTCGCAAAGTTGACGGATAATTTTGCTCCCTCAAAGATGAGCGGATGTGTGATGAGTTCTCCCCCCTTCATCGAAGCGTGAACCGAAGTAAACCCATCCAGACGGAGTGTATACCGCCTGAGTGCCCCCCCTTTTCCGTGCCAGTAATCTTCGGCTGCGTAGATCGACAATTCGTCAGGCGCACCGGGTAACGCCGATTTCGTCTCGACGACATGTTCGGCAATAAACTGATGCCCGTACTGCCAGGTGCCGGGACGTTCGATGCCGGGGCGCAGAAAGGCTTCATTCCAGCGTTTAAAATGCACACCATCCCGACTGGCCATGAGCAGCCCTTCACTGATCGCGGTCCCATAACGTTCAACCGAAGATGCCCGCAGCTTGCGACGCTCGGGATCGGGAAGCGCTTTCATGGATTCAGACCAGCCTCGCTCAATATAGCGGGCAGGAAACCCGATACGGAGATGTGGTGCTCGATAGTAGGCTTTCACCTGATTTGTATAGAGTTGTTCGTCGGGAGAATCTTCGTAAATCAGATCAGCGACATTCTTCCAGTTTAGAAAATCATCAGAGGTCGCCGTCTGGATCGCACGATTCCCCTCTGGTTTCCAGATTTTGGAAGTTGTAACCCCTCCAGAAAAGACGCGGTAATAAGTTCGGTAGGTCTTTTGATCAGAGTCCCAAAACGCCAGATTTTGTGAATCGAAGGCGCCTTTGGTAATCACTGGTTTTTCCGACATCAACTTCCAGTGAATCCCATCAGCCGACTGAAACGCGAAGAGACCGCCTTCACTCTGACTACCTGCTAAGGCCTTAAATTTTGCTTCCGGTTTGCAGTTCGGGTTTTCATCTTTGAAGGGCGCAAAATTATGTGTGCCCCGTCCTTCCAGAATAATGTTGTTTTTCTTCGAACCGTTGAATTCGACAATACCAAGTTCAGGGCGGGACCAATGAATGCCGTCTTTGCTTTCCGCGTAACAATAAAATTGTTTGTGGCTGCTCGTGTTAAGCCGACCTTCTGAAACGATAATATGGGAACCGCGATAATAGAGCCGATACAGGTCACCATCCTGAAAAATCGTGTGATAACCGGAACTACTGCCTTCCCAGGGCTGGTCAAACTTGAAGACGACTTCACGAGGCATGGGATGCTGCAGGTGAATGTCGGATTCTCCTGACAGCCTGTCTACCAGGGCGTTATCGACAAACAATTCCCGTCGATCACCAATACGGAGCGGAGGTTCCGCAAATACAGGATGCACGTAAAATAACAAGAGTGAAAACAAGAGTGAAAACCGAATCAAACAGGCAGACATAATGCGGGCTCCTGGAAGGCGAAAAGCGAGACTTTTACGATACCAAATCCGAAGTAAAAATGCATCCGCAAAGTCTGCTATGAAACTTTCACGCGGGCAGTTTGAGATACGATCAGTGAAACGGCTTGCCGAAGCCATCGAATGCGGAGCGAAAAGCGAATTCAAATCCCGGTTGCAAATCAAAAAAGCCGATTCGCTCGTGATGAACGAATCGGCTTTGGATTGAAGCGTTTTACAGATTTTAGAGAACGTTCGTCACGCCCGGTGTTGGAATCGGGTAGAAACCGTTTTCATCGGGGACTGTGACGGGAGTTGCTTCCCAGGAGAATTCTTTCGGCATCAAATCGACATTCGACGCCATTGCTTCATCCCAGGTGACAACTTTACCACTGTAAGTTGCCAGACGACCGAGGATGGATGTCATGGTCGACTTGGCACCATTTTCCGCTTCACTGTATGGTGTTCCCGTACGAATTGCTGCAAACAGGTCATCGTGCTCAACCTGATAAGGGTTGGCTTTCGGTCCGTCGTATTTCCATTTGAAACCACCGGTAGTTGCATATTTAGCACCGCTGATATCACAAGTTCCTTTGCTGCCCTGGGCATGTTCGGTCACACTGTTCCAGCAGTTGCGGATGTGACGACACTGGCTATACATCCGGGTGCCGTCGGCGTATTCGAATTCGACTGCAAAGTGGTCGTAGATTTCGCCATACTTTTTGTCGGTACGAACCTGACGTCCGCCCATGCCGGATGCTTTGACTGGATAATCTTCCTTTAACCAGTTGCAGACATCGATATTGTGAATGTGCTGCTCGTTGATATGGTCGCCGCACAGCCAGTTGAAGTAGTACCAGTTGCGC
>NZ_CALFPF010000237.1 GCF_937919775.1 uncultured Gimesia sp. | reverse complement strand
GCGGCGAATTATCAAATGTGACACTCGCACGCTTCGCTTGTGGAATCCTGGGAGGCATTCTGATGCCTGCCTTTTTATTGAACCATCAAACACAGCCGCTACAAAATATAACGCTGTTTATTATTGTCGCGATTTTATTCATTGCCTGTTTGTTTGGTGAATTTTTAGAACGTTACCTTTATTTCTCCGCGGTTGCTGCTCCCCGTATGCCCGGCGTTTTACGATAAATACTCTTTTCCATACTGGAATCGATTTCATGTCAATCATTGATCGATCTAAATTAACCTCGCTGATTCATCAGAAAGAGGGACATCTTACCAGAGAATTATTACTCTCTCCCGGTGGCTTTGGCCTGGGTAAAGTCCCCGATAAAAATCTGCCGGATGCAGTGACGCAAATGGTCTGCGGATTTTGCGGTACGGGTTGCAATCTGAATATCCACCTCAAAGACGGGGAAGGTGTGTGCATCACCCCCACCACAGAATATCCCGTCAATTTGGGAATGGCGTGTCCCAAAGGCTGGGAAGCCTTATCGGTACTCAAATCTCCGGACCGGGCTGTCAGCCCACTTGTGAAAAAGTCGCCCAGCCACTGGGAGCCGGTTGACTGGGATACTGCCCTCAGTCTCTTTACACGGAAGTTCAAAGGAATTCAGCAACAGTATGGCCCTGAGTCAGTCGCCTTTCTGAGCACCGGTCAAATGGTGACGGAAGAAATGGCATTTTTGGGAGCACTGGCCAAGTTCGGCATGGGTATGATTCACGGTGATGGAAACACACGCCAGTGCATGGCGTCTGCAGTCACCGCATACAAACAATCGTTCGGTTTCGATGCGCCTCCTTTCACATATCAAGATCTGGAAGAATCAGACGTTCTGGTTTTCGTAGGCGCCAATCCCTGTATTGCCCACCCGATCATGTGGGAACGCGTCATGCGCAATCCGCATCAGCCGGAGATCATCGTCGTTGATCCGCGCAAAACCGAAACCGCCATGCAGGCAACTCAACATCTGCAGATTTATCCAAAATCGGACCTGCCGTTATTTTACGGCATCGCCCGGATCCTCATTGAAAAAGATTATCTCGACAAAGAGTACATTCAGGAACACACGGAAGACTTTGAAGCGTTTGCTGCACACGTCAAAGACTATTCGATCGAACGGGTTGTTACCGAGACTGGACTGAGCCAGGCTGCAATCGAACACTTTGCAGAACTGATTCATTCCGGAAAGCGGGTTTCGTTCTGGTGGACCATGGGAGTCAACCAGAGTTATCAGGGAGTACGCACCGCTCAGTCTTTGATCAATCTGGCCTTGATGACCGGAAATATCGGCAGACCGGGAACTGGTCCGAATTCGATCACAGGCCAATGCAACGCCATGGGGTCCCGCTTATTCAGTAATACCACAAATTTATTAGGGGGCCACGATTTTCTCGACGCCGAAGATCGTGCCAAAGTGGCGGAAACCCTTTCGATTCCCGTCGATCGCATCCCTTCTGAAAACAGTTGGCCTTATCACAAAATCATCGAAGGCATACTGTCAGGCAAAATCAAAGGGCTCTGGGTAATTTGTACGAATCCGGCCCATTCCTGGATTAATCAGGGGCAGGTCCGCGACATTTTGGATCGACTGGATTTTCTGGTCGTCCAGGATATGTACCATACAACGGAAACCGCTCGTCACGCCGATTTGATCTTACCCGCGGCGGGCTGGGGAGAAAAAGAGGGAACGTTTATTAATGCCGAACGTCGTATTGGCCGCGTAAAACGCGTCACCCGCGCTCCAGGTCAGGCCTTGTCTGATTTTTCGATCTTTAAATTAATCGCACAATACTGGGGATGCTCGGAAATGTTCTCTGAGTGGAAATCACCGGAAGATGTCTTTCAAATCATGAAACAATTGACGGTGGGGCAACCCTGTGATATTTCCGGAATTGAAAATTACGCCGCGATTGAAGAGCAGGGGGGAATTCAGTGGCCTTTCCCCGAATCGGAAACCGAACCACCAGATCAACAGCGTCGGCTATTTGCAGATGGCCAGTTCTTCCACAAAAATGGACGGGCCAGATTTATTTTCTCTGACCCAACAAAGATGCCGGAACCTCCGAACGAACAATATCCCTTCATTCTGCTGACCGGTCGAGGGACAGCATCGCAATGGCATACGCAAACCAGAACAAAAAATTCAGACGTGCTGCGGAAACTCTACCCGGAGCGTATCTATGTGGAAATCAATCCTCAGGATGCCAGCCACCATTCCATCAAACCCAATGAATGGATCTTTGTGGAATCGCAGCGGGGTCGCCTCCGGGCCCGTGCCTTCGTCACCCAGTCTGTCCAACCGGGGCAGCTTTTTATCCCGATGCATTACGAACCGACCAATCAATTGACCGATGCGGTCTTTGACCCCCATTCCAGCCAGCCTTCGTATAAATGTTGTGCTGTACGTATATTGAAAAATTAGACCACGTCTTGATCGTTGCATGATTAACTTCCATTTGACAGATGGTGCTCCTGCTCATCCACAGGGCTGACGACACGCCCTGACGACTTAAACTTGAGTCGCATCCCTCTTTTTCTGCCCGATTGTAAAAAGAACACTGACCTGGGCTGCATAATCGGAGCCTGGCTTAATTTGCGCTGCTATATGCGGTAAAAGACCGATATCCGGTATAAGCACTCTGTGTACGACCTGCCGATGAGTGCGCGCTGCATGCGAGTCATGATGATCTAGATCCACTCATCCATTGAAAAATAAATCAGGCCAATGAATTTATTGACAACTCCCTCCATGCAGCTTAAAGCCGGCCTCTGTTTCTGCCT
>NZ_CALFPF010000236.1 GCF_937919775.1 uncultured Gimesia sp. | reverse complement strand
CGAGGAAGGCAGACTCGCTTATGAATTGGCCAGCAACAGTAATCTGAAAATCTACTGTATCGAACCTGATTCCGCCAAAGTCGCCGCTTCCCGCCAGAAACTGAGTCAGGCCGGTTATTACGGGCATCGCATCACCGTTCATCAAACGGAACTCTCTCCGCTCCCCTACTCACGCTATTTCGCAAATCTGATTGTTTCAGACACCCTGCTCAAAACCGGTCAGATTCCGGGAATCCCGAAAGACATCGCCACACATCTGAAACCGCTGGGCGGAACGATCTGCCTGGGTGTCCCCGCGAATTCCAAAGCAGAAACGGTTTCAGAGCAGAAATTGACCGACTGGCTCAAACAGACAAATCTCTCTGAGACTTCCAACATCAAGACCGTAAACGGTTATGCCCTGCTTACGCGCGGCGCCTTGCCGGGAGCCGGAAGCTGGTCTCATCAATACGGCGATCCGGGAAATACCGCCAGCAGTAAAGATCAACTGGTCCGCGGCGGCCTGGGCGTACTCTGGTTTGGCGATCCAGGTGAAAAGAAAATGGTCAATCGTCACGAAGGAGCCGTCGGCCCGCTGGCGATTAACGGCCGCCTGTTTATTCAAGGCGACAGCACCATCATGGCTTTCGACGCCTACAACGGCTTATTCCTCTGGGAACGCGAAAACCCGCAGGCCATCCGCACCGGCGTGTTTCAGAATCAAAACCCGGGTAATCTGGTGGCCAGCGATGACAACCTCTTTTTCATGATGAAAGAAAACTGCTACCAGTTAGATGCAGCGACAGGCAAAACGGTGGCCACGATCGCGTTACCGGAAAATCTCAATGATGGAAATCACGAATGGGGTTATCTGTCGTATCAGGAAGGTCTGATCTTCGGAACCGCCACCACACGCAAGGAACTCGAAGCCCGCCAGATACGTCGCGGCCGCAAAACCGAAGATTCTACAGACGCTCTGTTTGCCATCGATGTCAAAACCGGCAAACCCGTCTGGAGCTATCAGGGCAAAAATATCGCACATCATACCATCGCGATCGGCCCCGAAGCCGCTTACTTCATCGACAGTTCCATCACCAGTGAGCAACGCGCGGAAATCCTGCGTCAGGATAAATCACACCTGGAAAAGCTGACGGGCAAAGAACGGGAAATCGCCGAAGACCGATTGAAAACGCAAGACCTCCGACTGGCCGTTGCCCTCGATATCAAAACCGGCAAAAAACTCTGGTCGACCCCCGTGGATGTCACCGACTGCAGTGAAATTGGAATCGGCGGCGGTAAATTAACCCTGCTCTATCAAAACAACGTGTTGCTGATTTGCGGGGCCAATGCGAACGGTCATTACTGGAAACAGTTTATCGAAGGAGATTTCTCCCGCCGTCGTCTGGTCGCTTTAAATGCCGGCGATGGTTCCAAGCTCTGGAAGAAAGATGCCAACTATCGGCATCGGCCAATTATTGTCGGCGATAAGATCATCGCCGAACCCTGGTCCTACGATCTCTATACCGGAATTCAGCACACGCGCAAACATCCCCTCACCGGCCAGCAAGTCCCCTGGAGTATCATGCGGGAAGGCCATCACTGTGGTATGCTCGCTGCCTCTGAAAATCTGCTGATGTTCCGCTCCGGCTATACCGGCTTTTATGATCTGGAAAAAGACGCCGGCACCCGGCACTTCGCCGGTCATCGTACCGGTTGCTGGATCAACGCCATTCCCGCTAACGGTCTGGTGATGATTCCGGAATCCAGTGCGGGTTGCGTTTGTCTGTTTTCCATTTCCTCCACGATTGTGCTCGAACCACGCGAAGAACGGACCTACTGGACCATCTTCAGTTCCGTGGGCCCTAAGACTCCGGTCCAGCATATGGCTTTAAACATGGGTGCCCCTGGCGACAGACGCGACGCACATGATACGGTCTGGATGGCTTATCCGCGCCCGCGTCCGAGTCGTGAAACGGGACTCGATTTCAAATTTGATATCAACCCTCAATTCGCCGAAGGGGGCGGATACGAAAGTCTGAATGAAATCACGCACCCCGTTAAAGATGCCGAATCTCCCTGGGTCTTTACATCCTGGGCACGTGGTTTGAAAGAATGTACGATTCCTCTTTTAGGAAAAGACGATGCACCGGCGACCTACACTGTAGAACTTTCATTCTCAGAACTTGAGCCGGTCTCATTGAACAAACAGCAGGAACCGCCTCTGTTTGACATTAAACTGCAGGGAAAAGTCGTTCAAAAAAGCTTTAACCCCCACGCAGCCAAATCAACGCTGATTCAAAAATTTGAGGGAGTCCCCGTCAAAGATAACCTGCATCTGGAACTCGTACCGCAAAACGAAAGTGCGAAGCAAATGCCAGCCGCATTAAGTGGAATTGAAATTATCCGCTCAGATTCATAGACTGGCAGACAGATCCCGTAACTTTGCCAGCTCTCTCATTCAAGCGAGACGATGTGAAATATTCTCTTAATCGCAAACGAGTCGTTGTCTGTCTGTTCATTCTGTTCCTGTTCGGCTCTCGCGGGCTTACTTCTGTCCGTGCGCTGGAATTGACAATCGAGCGGCCCGGAGATCGTGAATTCGTACGCGATCTCGCGGGGATGCTGGATGAGCAAACCACCAAACAGATCAAAGAACTCTGTGACAAACTGCTCACCGACAAGGCCACGCCGATCATTGTGGTCACCATCGACTCGATGGCGGAATATGGCGGAGCCGACATGCGGATTGAAACCTTCGCCACCATTCTGTTCAATCAATGGCAAATCGGTCATGCCAAGCTGGGAGATCAGGACTGGAACACCGGCATCTTAGTGCTGGTTTCTAAAAATGACCGCAAAGCCCGCATTGAACTCGGCGCGGGCTGGGGACGTCGTGAAGACGCACTCTGCCGTCAAATCATGGACGAATACATGGTCCCGCTCTTTAAACAAGGTCAGTTCTCGCAGGGAATTCTGGCGGGGGTCGAAGCGCTGGACAAGATGGCGCGGAAACTGGAACTGCCCACGAAACCGGTTTCCCCCTGGACCTATGTCATTATCGCCGTCGCCATCGGGCTCGTTATTTTCACAGTCGTCTCCTTGATCCGGCGCGGCTCCAGTGGCTGGGCCTGGCTG
Organism: uncultured Gimesia sp.; assembly: GCF_937919775.1. Taxonomy (GTDB): domain Bacteria; phylum Planctomycetota; class Planctomycetia; order Planctomycetales; family Planctomycetaceae; genus Gimesia. Next base: position 1,574 of record NZ_CALFPF010000236.1, on the reverse strand, counting down.
ATGTGGGGTGTGATCTTTGCCGTTATCGGCACGCTCCTCTACCAGATGCTCAACAATCGGGGAGGTGGTGGAGGCTTCGGCGGCGGCTCGTTTGGAGGCGGGTTTTCCGGAGGCGGTGGTGCCTCTGGTTCCTGGTAATTGAGTCCCCCTCTCACACAATATTGAAAGCAGCAACTCATGCAAAGCGCATTTAATTATTTAACCGAAGCACAACAGCAGCAGGTTGAACAGGCGGTCGTGGAAGCAGAAAAACGCACGTCCTGCGAAATCGTGCCTGTTCTGGCGACTGCTTCCGGTCGGTATGATCGCCCCGAAGATATTGTCGGCCTGTGGCTGACCGTCGTTACCGCACTCTGTCTCTGGTTTTTCTTTCCGAGAAATTCAGGGCAGCCTGGAGACTGGGGCGGCTTGCCTGTCGCCGTCGAACTGATTTTTGTCGCGTTATTATTGATCATCGCTTTCATCATGGGCGCGATTGCCGGCAGCAGAATTGGCTGGCTCAGACGATTATTCACCCCCCGCCAGCAGATGCAGGATGAAGTCGCCGCCCGCGCTCGCGAAATTTTCTTCGACAAACGCGTGCATCATACAGAAGGCGGAACCGGTATCCTGATTTACATCTCCCTCTTCGAACACATGGCCGTCGCACTCGCCGATCAGGCCATCATTGACAAACTGGGACAATCGTTCGTCGATCAAATCTGCCAGCAGTTAACGAACGGACTGCATGCAGGCGACGCGACCACCGCGATCTGTAATGTCATCAAAGAAATCGGCGATCAGGCGGCCACCCCTCTCCCCCGCGCCGACGATGACCAGAACGAACTGAATGATCTGCTGGTTTTAATCGACTAGTCCGCTTCGAAAGAGCGTAACACACCGGATCAATCAGCCAGGACACGCCAGGCAGGAAGCGGAAAACCGAAGTCGGGTTCCTTTGAATTGACGGCTTCGACAACGCGAAACTGATCCAGGTCTGAAATATCAATGTGATACTTATAGAATGTGGGGGAAGCGTAAATTGCCCTATAAGTAACGTTGAGTCGACCCCGAACCTCAATTTCTTTGCCTGTGAAGTGTTGTTTGAGGTCGAAAACTCCAAGACGCTGAAATGCCTTTTCTGCCTGAGGTGTAATCGCGATATAAAATTGCGCATTCGGACAGTCCCCAGAAACAGGATGGAGAATGGTCTGCTGGTACCTTTGATGGTCCACACCGATCACCGTCTGCGAATCAATCGAACCAACTTGAAAACGAACGACCAGCGGCCCCTGTGTTCCGTTGAGCGTGTTTTCATACAGCGCGGTGTGTTCCGCGAGAATTTGCGTGGGAGTGAAGATCGGAACGGGAGTGGGCTCAACCGTCCCCAACATGCCTGCGAAAACCAGTAAGGGAATCAACATGGTTTTTCTCCTGACCAGAGACTCATCCCAAAAACAAACTTCGATATCAATTATGCGGCAACGTTACCAATCTGACAAGCTCTCTTTCGCCGATTCGGACACGCTGCGATTTTGCCACAGGAACTTCTTCAACAATTCAGTGAATTCCGAGTGACCAATTCTGGTTTCAAA
>NZ_CALFPF010000235.1 GCF_937919775.1 uncultured Gimesia sp. | reverse complement strand
AAGTTGCTACATGACTCAGACCAGGCACACTTGAAATTGAATTTTTTTATCTAGGAACAAATCTATGCGTACTCATACCCCACTGAAACGGGGCTTCACATTGATCGAACTTCTGGTCGTGATCGCCATTATCGCGATCCTGATTGCACTGTTACTGCCGGCAGTACAGCAGGCACGCGAAGCGGCCCGACGCTCGACATGCAAAAACAATATGAAACAACTCGGGTTGGCACTTCATAATTACAATGATAATTTCACTGCATTACCCATTGGTTCGCAAACCGGATCTTATTCCAACTGGCGCATCGGCGTATTACCTTATCTTGATCAGGCGAATGTCTTTTCCCAGTTAACGAAAGCCGATTGTTACTGGGCACACTCAGGCTTTCCCGGCAACACGGTCCTGTATTCAGTGAGACTGCCCGTTTTTAAATGCCCTTCGAATTCCTACGGCATGACAAACACGACGGATTTCAATTATTCCGCCAGTAACACTGATCCGAGCCTGCAAAGTATGATCATTGATTATGTGGGGATCTCCGGAGCCACACCAGACCCTGCAGGTCGCACCAGTGTCTGTACGGGGGATTTACTGGCCAGTAGCTCCAGTAACTGCAATACGGGCATGTTGATCCCTTTTGAAAGCAAACGCTTTCGCGACTGCACGGATGGAACGTCCAACACAATCATCCTTGCGGAGCAATCAGGTCAGGTGAGTGGGACACAAAAAAGTGCCAACGCACTCGGGGCATGGCATGGCTGGGCTAATTCCAGCCTTTCTACCTGGAATGCTGGTACGCCACTGCCATTGAGCGCAGGCGGCTTCTGGTATGCCGCAGGGACGACAACCGTGCGATATCCGCCAAATTCCTACTGGAAATCCACCGCGCCCACCGCTGGGAACAGTCGCTATTCTGCCAATACCATTATCAACTCCCACCATGTCGGGGGAGTTCACGTGGTTTTGACCGACGGGGCTGTGCGGTTTATCTCCGAAAATATTGACATGGAAACACTCAGACAACTATGCGTCCGCGATGATGGAAAAGTCATCGGAGAATATTAAACCCGCCTGTTGACTCAAAGTTCTCCCCTGATCACCTGCGATCAGGGGGGACACTCAATTGATTTCCAGCAATCAATATCCTGCCCGCCTGTAAATCCTTCCTTCGGAAATGATCATGAAATCCATACCACGAAAAAAATACGCTCCACCACAATCACTTTTCACCGGACTCTTACTGGTTCTCTGCATCTGCCTGGCAGGCTGTGGACAGTCTCCGGGATCCGCGAAACCCAGGCGGGATGTCACAATTCAAATCACCTCTGGCAGCGATCCCGTTGCGGAAGCCCAGATCGACCTGGTCAATGAACAGACAGGCGAAGGCGGGGGAGGCACTCTCGACAGTCTGGGAAAAGCAACGATTGCCAATGTGGCGTTAGGAACCTATACGCTCACAATTAATCCTCCCGCTCCCGAACCGGTGATTCCCGGCATCGAGCAACCTGCCACTAAGCCGCAAAATGATTCAGCGATCCCCAAGCCGGTTCGAACGATCAAAACCAGTCCTTTGAAGGTTGATGTCAAATCAGACGCAAATGAATTTACTTTTGATTTGAAAGCAGCCGGATAATTAGTCGGATTGGCTCATCGTGTAAAAGCAGATTCTCATCCTCCTGCTTGCGGCAAACTTCTCCGACGTGGACTCGTTGCCTGTCAATATTCGCAGCCCTCGAGATGCTTCCAAATCAACTTGAGACTCTCCGGGGTGGAGTCTCAATTTACCATTTACTCATAAAGGGTTATCGAGAAGCCACTTATCTCACAAGAACGGGTCCGATCCGTCCCGGAAAACAAAGGATTTTTCCGCGAGCGCGCTTTCGGGAGATTTAAAGCATCCCGCGATTCCAGCCCCCGGGAATTCATCAGTGATCGCCGGATTGTTCCATGAGCTCTGAAGTCACAATGCCGCCACTAGTTGGAGCCCAAGCCCCCTCCTGTACCACCCCCAACCTGACTTATATTTGATTTTTGTAAAATCAGCGCAAAATCGACGGTTTATTTCTTGTATTTTCTCTGGTTATCACGTAATAATCTCGCACTTTAAAAAAAGCGTACCGATATAGGCATTACGATTCGAAATCGTCTCGAACATTTCATTAAAATCGGATGCCATTTTTTTCAGGCACCTCTAGCGGAGGGTTTATGAGTTGCATAAAGGAAGACATCTTCTCATTGATTGTCGCAATGTCTCGCGGGACATTTGTCTAAACGACCAACTGGTACTTGAAGCCATGGCGCGTGGAGCTACCCGCGCTGGTGCAACTGTGATTTCACAGGTCAGATATCACTTTGGTCACAATTCAGCACCGGGCTTCACAGCTATGTGCCTTCTAGATGAAAGCCACTGCTCAGCTCACTGCTATGCCGACTTGGGCTTAATCGCTCTGGACGTCTTCACTTGTGGCGACACCGACCCGAATGACGTGTTACGTTATATTCGGGAAGAAGTTGACCTCGGTGATGTCAGTATTCTGGAGATGCCACGCTTCCCCATTCCAAATGGGCAACCTGCTTTACGGGAACCGAATAGTTTCGCCTGTGAAGCAGATCAGGTCGCTGCTCTATAAATTCGCATCAATTCAATCATCGCTCAAGAAACCCCTCGCAACTGCCTACAGTTTCCGAGTTGGTCCTGATAGATTGAATGTTGTTGAATCCAATGTTTTATAACCGCATTACGACAAGTGCGTTCTGGTGCCTGCCTGCAGTCACCGAACGCATTTGCCTGTGCGTTGCTCTGTCTCAGCTACCTGATTTCTGCGTAGTGGTGTAAGGAAAGTAACAATGAGTGGAGAACGAGAGTTCCACGACGGCCGCGGCGATGGCTTAAAACCTCTGAAAAGCCTGGACCTGTCCAAAGTCAATTCCTTTCCCGAACTCTTACAGGCAATGTCCGAGACAGCCTTCTCAGGCAGAAAACTGGGTGTTGCCTACGATATCCTGCTTGAAATGTCTCAGGATTCCGACTGCAAAGTCGTGCTGACACTTTCCGGTGCCATGACCGTGGCCAAACAGGGAAGCATCATCTGCGACATGATCGACCGGGGGCTGGTCCACGCCGTTGTGGCCACAGGTGCTCTGATCGCGCATGGCTTAACCGAATCCATCGGCCTGGTACATTACCAGTACAATCCCAATGACTCTGATGAAACCCTCTATAAAAAGGGTTACAACCGCATCTACGATACACTCGAAATGGAATCCAATCTGAATAACGTCGAACGGCTGGTCCGCTCCGTACTCAGAGATTCCCAGCCGGAAGATGGCACCTGGTCCTCGGCCCGCCTCTGCCGGGCTTTAGGTCAGCGTTTGTCCGAACTCGACGACGGACGTGGCATTCTCAGAAGTGCCTACGAACAAAACGTACCAGTATTTATTCCCGCTTTCACCGACAGTGAAATCGGCCTCGACGTCTCCACCTGGGCCATGTCAGAATTCATCGCGCAATCCGGCAAATCGCTGGAAGAACTCGATCAGGATGAGATTTTGAAGGTCCTGCCCAGTTTCAATCCGTTTATTGATCTGCAGGAATATGCCCGCCTGATGCGCGATGTCATGACACTCGGCATCTTCACGATCGGCGGTGGCGTCCCCCGTAACTGGGCACAACAGGTGGCCCCGTATTATGAAATCGCCAACTTCCGTCTGGGCACAGAGTGGAAAGAACCCCGCTTCAAATACGGCGTCCGCATCTGTCCTGAACCGGTTCACTGGGGTGGTCTCTCCGGCTGTACTTATTCGGAAGGGGTCAGCTGGGGCAAGTTTGTCTCTCCGCAGGATGGTGGGCTGTTCGCCGAAGTCTACGCCGACGCGACCGTTGTCCTGCCGCTGCTGATGAAAGCCGTCTTCGACAAAATGGATGAAAACGCCTGACCACGGGGCACAGTCCTTGCTCAATCAGGGGCAGGGGATGAGCGCGGGTCTTGTTCCAGGTAGCGGGCGATCCCCCGGCCCAGCTGCTGGCCCACGGCCATATAACCCGCCGGGTTGCTGTGTGGTGTATTCCAGCAGGTCTCCAGTGTAATCCCCACGACATATTCGCGCGTGGCACTGCGTACCCAGTTGCTGGAAATTTCCTTCCAGCGTTGATCATACCCGGGACCGGTCGACGGGGTACTCTGATCCAGCTTCAACGGTGTTTTCATCTCCAGCCGACAGGCGGCAATGAATGCATCCTGAAGCTGTTTCCTCTTTTTTGTCGCCAGTTCCGGGGGCGATACATAAAAAAACGGGCGTGGGGAATTCGAGCCCGGATTATGTAAATCGACAAACAGCACGAGCCGGTTCTGCCGCTCTAATTCTTTTATGAACCGCATCGCCATTTTGACGGAATTCCATTCAGGCGTTTCCGACCAGTCCCGGTTATGGTCGTGCGGCACCTGATTTTTGCCCCCGTTGCCGGTCGCCACATTATCAATGTCCATAATCGGCACAAAATAAATGTCCGCTATTTTTCTCAATGCGACCGCCTGTGGCTCATCGCTGACCGCCCATTCAATGAAGCCGCGACCGACCCAGCTCCCCCCCGACTCCCACGCATGCTGCCGGGCCTGAACCCAGATCACCATGCGCGAATCCGCGTCGCTTCCGCTTTGACCCACCACTAAAGCGGGGACCACACGCCCCGCACGGGTCTTACACAATTCAAACGCCGTCACATCAGCGTGTTCCCGGCTCAATCGATCCACCAGCTGTTTCGCGTCAGCGGGTACAAACGGCGGCCCCCAGGCAAACCACGCCTGTTCCGCATCGACCTTCATCGTCCACAGACAGGTATCGTCAGCCTTGACTCCCGCGGACGTCTGCAGCCAGTATTTCTGATCCGTGCTGAAAGCGGCCCGCTCCGGTAGTGCCCAGTTGCTCGCCAGTTTCTGGCCGTTGGCCTGTTTCAGTTGACTGGCATCAACGGTCACCGAAATCGTTTCCCCCGGTTGGACCCCGCTCACTTGAAAATACCACCAGCAAGGCCAGCCAAACTGCGGATCACCGGCCGGGCGAATTTGAATCGACCGTTTCGCCTGATCGATCTCGACAACTTCAGCAGATCCCCCCTCAAAAGCAGACGAGACAACAAGTTCGCCCGCCCCTGCATTCTGAACAGCGACAATGACTGACAGCATCAATCCGATCATACTGACACGTCGTCCCGGCATACCCACTCCTTAGATCAACGGACTTACTTCAAAATACCAGTCGCCACTTTTCCCTGACCAGGTTCCACCAAAGACACAGGCTGGGCATTGTGGTCATAATGCAATTCTTCAGAATTCAAGCCGAACTGATGTAACAGTGTCGCATGGAAATCGTGCTGGGTCACCACATCTTCAACGGCCCGGTGACCAAAGTCATCCGTCGCACCATAAATGTGCCCCTCTTTGATACCGCCGCCGGCCATCCAGATACTGAAACCTTCCGTGTTATGATCGCGGCCCGGTTTTTTGCCGGCGCCCCGGTCTTGGACCACGGGCAAACGTCCCATTTCGCCCCCCCATTGCACAATCGTGGAATCCAGCAGACCCCGTTTTTTCAAATCGGTGACTAAGGCTGCACAAGGTTTATCCGAAGCGTCGCAGCGTCTCTGCAGCGATTCAAAAATGTTTTCATGCATGTCCCAGCCATAATTCCAGATCTGCACGAATCGCACGCCGCGCTCAACAAACCGCCGAGCCAGGATACACGCGTCGGCGAACTCTTTCGTCACCGGATCATCAACGCCATACATTTTATGCGTCGCTTCGGTCTCTTTCGTCAGATCCAACGCTTCCGAAGCAGCCGTCTGCATCCGCGCCGCCAGTTCATAACTGGCAATCCGGGCAGAAAGATCATGTTCGCCCGGGTGTCGCCCCAAATGAATCTGGTTCAGTTCTTTCAGCAGATCCAGTTGATTTCCCTGCGGTTTGCCTTTGAGCTGTGTAATGGGATTCAGGTTCGCAATCCGCGGCTCGGTTTTGCTGACAACGGTTCCCTGATAAATCGACGGTAACTGGCGACTGTCCCAGTAGGGAGAACCGACCGGATTTTTTGGAATCGTGATGGCGACAAACGCGGGTAGATTCTGTGTTTCTGCTCCCAACCCGTAAGTCAGCCAGCTCCCCAGAGAAGGCCAGCCTTCGCGACCGCGACCGGTGGTCATCGCCCGCATGCCGGCCACGTGATTTCGAATGTTCGGCAACTGCATCGAGCGAATCAGCGTGATGTCATCGACGACTTTTCCCAGATGCGGCAGCATCGCCGTATTGATTTCCATCCCCGACTCGCCGCATTTTTGAAACGTGTTGGGAGCCGGCATGATGATCGATGTTGCCTGGCCTGCATTGTCATATTTGATTCCATCGCCGGGAAACCGTTTGCCGGCATATTCGTCGAGCAACGGCTTACGATCAAACAGATCGAGATGACTCGGCCCGCCGCCACAGAAAATCGAAATCATCGATTTAGCGCGGGCAGGGTGTTTCGTCTTTTTTGGTAACAGATCGTACGTTATCTCTTCCAGGGTCGGTTTTTCAGGAGCCGCCAGAAGTTGTTCGTCTTTCAACAATGTGGCCAGAGCCAGTGACGAAACCCCGAAGGCACTCTGTGCCAGGAAATGACGACGTGAACTGTCAGAGGAATTTACGGAACGATGTGACACAATTCACTCCCTTCGGAGAGGATCTGAAAACGTCAGACATTTGTTATCTGACGGGAATAACGAATAACCTCTTACTCAACATACAAAAATTGATTCGTACCAAACAGGACATGACACAAAGACGTCAGTGCCTCCTGTCGGGGATCTTTCACTTTTCTCGTTTGATACTCGCTCAGCTGCAACTGCATGTGTTTCTGCAATGCCCGCATTTCCGTTTCAGAGGGCTCGTTGCTGAGCGCCATCTTCCAGGCGGTTTTAATCAACGCCGCATCATCGGCCTCTTTACCGGCACTGGCAAGTACCCGTTTTGCGAAGGCCACCGATTGATTCCGCATGAACTCGCTATTAAGTAACGCCAGAGACTGCGTCGCAACCGTGGAAAAGACCCGGCGCTCACAATTAGGCTCCATACTGGGGGCATCAAAGGCGTTCAACATCGTGACCGGCTGTGTTCTGCGGACCTGAATATAAATCGACCGTTTCAGCTCCCTCCGATCTTTCGAAATTTTTCCGGCACCGACCGTGATGATGCCGCTATCAGACAGAGAGACGGGAATCGGTTCGCCAAACTGATCCTGATTGAGTTCGCCACTGACTGCCAGAATCGCATCGCGAATCGCTTCGGCTTCCAGTCGTCTCATATTCATCCGCCCTAACAGACGATTATCGGCATCGACCGAGGCGGCTTTTTCGGATTGGGATGTCGACGTCTGTCGATAAGTGCGGGAGGTCATAATCAGACGGTGAATCCGTTTCAACTGCCAGCCGTGTTCCATAAAATCAGCGGCCAACCAGTCTAACAGTTCCGGATGAGTCGGCGTGGCAGAACGCGAACCGAAATCCCCCGTGGAATCGACAATCGCCTGCCCGAAATGATGCATCCAGAAACGGTTCATTAACACACGAGCAACCAGCGGATGTTTCCCGTTCGTCAGGTAACGGGCATACGCCAGACGACGCCCCGTTGTCGGCAGTTCGGGGTCATCAAGGGAAAACGTATTCTCGGCTTCCGAGCCAATCACCGTCAAACCGCCGGGAACGATTTTATCCGCTTCGGGCGAGGAAATATCACCACGATAAAAGACAAACGTATCTGGCAGATGTTGTGGATCTTCTGTCGCAATTCTGATGAATTCGGGCTGGGGAATCTGTGCTCTGAGTTGATCTGCTTCCGCTTTCACATCTTCAAACCGCTTCTTCAGATCGTCGCCATCTTTATAGCGGGCTAAAAAGAGATGCAGATTGCCCGGAGCCAGTAAATCCAGCATGGGATATTTCTTTTTGAGAAATTCGGCCTGCTCATCAGTACGCAGCTTGCGTTCGGTCTCATACGCCGTCTTTGCACGTTCTTTCTCAGCCTCAGGAATTTCTTTGAGAACGCGTTCGGCAATGAGCTGTGTGACTTCTGCTTTGACTTTATTATGCTGTTCGTCTAACACTTTCACTTTCGCCGCGAGTTCAGCCGCCCTGGCTTTATCTTCCTTTGACAGCAAAGCAGCCCGGCGGTTGGCGGGAACACGCCATTTTTCCGCATCATACACGGGAGCAATCACGGCCCGTAAACGATAAAAATCCTGTTGCGGAATCGGATCGAATCGATGATGATGACATTCAGCACAACCCACGGTCATACCCAGCAGAGAGGAAGAGAGAATCTTGACGCTTTCGGTAATCACCTGATTGCGTGCCAGCGCAACATCCATCGGGCTGGAGCCGGTCCCATCGGGAGCCAGTCGCAAAAAACCCGTCGCTGTTAACATATCACAGGCAGCGGCGTCCTCTTCAACCAGTTTCTGAGCAGACGCATGTGTGGCTTTCACCAGCTCGTCCCCCGCTAACTGTTCAATAATCAATTGATCCCACGGCTTATCTGCATTCAAGGAACGAATCACATAATCCCGATAATGCCAGGCATCGGGACGAACCAGATCCTTATCATCGTAACCTTCTGAATCAGCGTAACCTGCTACATCCAGCCAGTGCCGCGCCCAGCGTTCCCCATAGTGTGGCGACTCCAGCAGACGATTGATCATTTTTTCGTAAGCAGCGGGTGACTGATCTGCCAGAAACGCGTCCACATCTTTCGGAGCAGGGGGCAGGCCGGTCAAATCGTAGGCGGCCCGTCTGATTAAGGTCAGTCGATCGGCTTCCTCAGAGAACCACAGGCCATTGGCTTTCAACTTCCGCGCGATGAAGGTATCCACCGGGTTGATTTCTGTCTGTGTTTTCTCTTTCGCTAATTCTCCCACGACGGGTAGCACCGCTTTCTGAATCGGTCGAAACGCCCAATGTGAACGCTCATCTTCGGTAATCAGAAAATCTCCCGGCTTGATATCCCCTTTGGGTTCCGGGCCCGCCGTCGGTGCTCCCTGGTCAATCCATCTGGCAATGAGCGCCACCTCATCGGGTTTCAAACGCAGTTTTTCATCGGGCGGCATCTCCCCCGATTCCACATGTTGGAACAGCAGACTCTCAGCGTGTTTCCCCGGTACAATCGCTTCGCCGGATTCCCCGCCGCGCATAATCAATCGCTGTAAGCGAACATCCAGCGCGCCGGAAAGCTCCTTTTCTTCCCCATGACAGTGAAAACAGTACGCCTTGAAAATCGGACGAATGTCTTTTTCAAACGTCAGTTGAGAATCAGCGGCTGCGGCAGACGAGCCCCAGGCGAAGCAGGTGAGAAAACCCGGCAGCAGTAAAGCAATAGCTCGGTAATACAATGCATGGTTCCTTTTTGAAAGGGAACGCGTTCAGGGCGGGAGTTTATTCACTTAAATGAAGTGAATATAACCTTTTCGGTGAGGCTGTATCGTACCGTTTTTCGGCAGCAAAGTCAAATTATTTAACTTTACTTAGAAGAATATACGTCCTGAGACACTGATTTTCCAAAGCCGATATTATTCCCGCACCAGCGACTCTTCGACCGGCTGGTCAATGACTGCCTCGGATTCTTCCATCGCCGGTACCTGAGACCGTTTGGCGTACTGAGCCAGTAACGCAGGCAGGAACACCAGATCGCCGAACAACGCAGAGGCAATCGTCAAGCCGCTCATGATGGCAAAAATCCGCTGATCGCGCATATCGCTGAAGACGACAGTCGAGAAACCGGCCACCAGAATCACGGTCGTCATGATCAGCGCGGTGCCAACTCCTGTAAACGCGCGGCGGATCGCTTCCTCATCACTATCCACCAGCAATTGTTCTTCGCGGAACCGCGTCAGGAAGTGAATCGTATCATCGACGGCTATTCCCAGACAGACCGTAAACGCACAGACCGAGACAATCTCCAACGCCTGTCCGGTAAACACCAGAAACGCTCCAGTGACTGCCAGCGGAAACATATTCGGAATAATCGAAATCAAACCCAGCCGTAAAGAACGGAACGCAATCGCCAGCACTATCAAAATAATGATCGCCGCACTCCCCAGACTGGACGCCAGATCGACCACAATCTGATACAGGTTTTTCCAGCGCCAGACCGCGGAACCAACGAGTTCAAATTGAAACTGCGGATGTTCGACAGCGATCGTTTTCAAACCCTCTTCAATCCGCGTAAAAGTCGGTCCATATTTGGCAATCCCCAGGTCCTGCACATGAAAACTGACTTCCGCCCGATGAGATTCCGGCGTATAAAACGCACGCTTCAAAGGAGGCGGCAGCAGATCCATCATCGACATCCGCTCCTCCGGAGGCCCGTCACCGGGCAATGCTGCCAGGATATTGCGAATCGAAATCGGATGCCCGATTAAAGACTCCTGAAGTAGTAAGTCATCCACCTGGCTGATGGCGATTAAGACTTCCGGCGAATCGGAGGCAACCTGATCATTCCATGTAACACGCACACTCGAATGTTCCAGTCCCCCCATCGCCAGATCCATGTGGTTCAGTGCCAATGCCGCTTCGGAACCTTCGGGCAGCATATTCGCCCGCCGTTCGTCCGGTCTGAGCGTTAACGAAATCAAAATCAGTACCGCAGTCACGCCAATGCCCACCGAACTGATCAGCCGGGACCGCTTGAGAACCAGCTCAATAATCACACTGATCCGCCCCAGATGCTGGTCGATAATTCCCTTGCCGTATCCCTGATGAATTGAACGTCCCAGCCAAGTGCGACAGGCCAGGGGAATCACCGTGATCACAGCAATGAACGTCAACAGCACACCGATCACACAACTGTACCCGAACTCGCGCACTGTATCGTGATGTGCCAGTGAAAGAGAACCAAAGCCAATCGCCGTTGTCACGGAAGTCAAAAAACAGGCGAGTCCGACTTCCTGAATTCCCCGTCGGGCCGCATCCCGGCCACTTAAACCCGAAGCCCGATGCCGTCGGATCTGCACCATCAGATGCACGCCATCGGTCAAACCGACCAGACTCAGCAGCACCGGAAGCACCACATCATTAAACGGGTTATCCTGAAAGTCCAGAAACTGAATAATGCCCATTGTCAGAAAGACACCGAACATCGGCGCGAGTGCCACGATGATCACAGCCGAGATTCCCCGAAACAGGATAATCGCCATGAACAGGATCATCCCGTAACCGATGACCTGGTATTTCACTTTGTTGGCATTATGCGTCCGGACGGCGGTCAAATAGATCGGCACATGTCCGGTGGTCATAAAGGAAAAGTGAAGCTCCGGATATTGCGCGGTCACTTTTTCTGCGACCTGCTTGAGACCGGTGGTGCAAGCTTCATCGTCGACCACGTGCAACCAGTCAAATTTGACCATGAGCAGCAGTGTTTTGCCATCGACCGAGAGTAACTGACCTCCCACCAGCGGATGATGGATCGTCTTTTCTTTCGCCGCATCCATCCGTTTCTGCGAAGCGCGTTCATTCGGAATTAACGGTTCGCGTAAACCGAAAATATTCAGATTGGGAATATCATCCAGCCAGAAGACACTCTGCACGTAATCCAGCGCTTCGATTTCTTCGACAATTTCCCGCAGCGCTTTCACGCCGTCTGTGGTAAAAAACTGATCGGAATCGATCACCAGAATCGTGTCGCCGTCCGTCAGACTGATCGGATCGACGTCCGGCGGCGCTTCGCGGACTTTACGTGGTTTGTCTGGTTGCTGCCGGACCGGTTGGACAGGCTCCGCAGTAAACCAGTCGCGCACCTGTTCCGGCATAGTATAGCCCAGCATCGCGATCCCGCTGAGCAGCAGAATAAACAGGGTTACCAGCAGGGGATGATCAACCATCCAGACCGAACAGCGATTAAACGTACGTGACACTCTCGATTCACTTTCTGTCAGCAGAGTCAGGCGATTCAGGTAGCCTCAGATTCAACACCCCGGCTCATGATTCCCGGGAAACCACGTTTCTTTTATCGTTTCCAGAGATCATCTTTCCCGATAATGCCATCACCGTCGTAGTCCCGATACTGCCCATAGCGTTGCGTTGCCAGCGGTACCTCATCCACTTCTACTTGACCATTCTGATTTTTATCGAAGCGCTGAATAAATTCAGTGACAAACAGCTCGTATTTCTTTTTCTGTTCCTCTTCCGCCATTTCCTTCCTGGGCGTTTTTTTACTGACTTTTTTCTCATTCTTTTTGTTTGCCCTCGGCTCCGCAATTTCAAAAAACGCAATCGCCATCTCTTCCCAGGTCTGATCGCCCCAGGTCACATATTCATTCGGATCGGGGTTGAACGGGTTTTCTTTCGAATTGTCAAACTTGACGGTGAATTCGAGCGAATCAATCTTGTCGAGCTGCATCGGCTGGCTTAATTCATAAATGTGCTGCCAGTTAAAATCATAATGAGGCACATCCAGCAGAATTTCCGACTTGTCTTTTGTGTCTTTCTGCTTCATGAACAGGCGAAACGATTTGCCGCGCAGGTGCATATGCGGGGCAATCGCCAGCAGTTCTGCCTGCGGCGGTATCCGGTGCACTTTCGCCGACACCGGAAAATCATTGGTATTGGGCGGAATTTCAAATTCCTGATCGATGCCGATCATCGTGAAGACTTCGTGTGTGATCTCTTCCTCTTTGCCGAATAACAGTCCGACCTTGGAAATATCTTCTCCCGCCGTTCCATTCGGCGTGTAATGCATCTGGAACACCAGTTTCGAACCAGCGGGAACACGGCGTCCGCGTCCTTCAGGCAACTTTTTGATCCGCTGTCCCGGCACATAAGCGGTTAACCAGCCAATGCCCCGAAAGTCTGCCCCGTCCGGCGGACGAATAAAAACAATCGCATGATGTACCACCGACCGATTGCCGGGCAGAACCTGTGCTCCGGTGATCCATTTGTCTTCTTTGAAACCCGGATCAACGACGAAATACTGATACTCCACCACGCCTTCTTTGGGAACGACAAACGGTCGATTCCGCATTTCATACACGGCGTCCGGCACCTGAGGCAGATGCCAACCGTCGCGGAACGTGGGAAGCTTCGGCAAATCTTTCACGTCGCCGAACGGCATGCCTCCCGCAACCCAGTCGCGCAGAATTTTTTTATCATCCTCAGACATAAACCGCGCATTGGCATAATGACCATACTTCGGGCTCGCATGCCAGGGAGGCATCCGGCCGTCATCAATCGTTTCGAGCATCGTGTCGGCCCAGCCACGCACTTCATCGTAGTCGGTCAAACTGAACGGCCCGATTTCCCCTTTGCGATGACATTCCACACAATGCTGATTCAAGACACCGGCGACTTCTTTACAGAACGTCAGGCTGGTTTTCACTTCGGTCTGTTTGACGCGACCGATGAAACAGCCGTTGGGTTTGGTTACCGCGACTTCCACGGGTTTGCCGGCCAGCACCTGATCCAGCGCATTTTTCAGATCGTGTGATGTGGTTTCCGCCCGCGAGATTCCCGGCAGATATTGATTATCAATGCGCCCGCGGTATTTCACGTTTAACTGATCGTCCAGCACAAACACTTCGGGAGTCCGCACGGCTCCGAACCGGTCAGCGACTTCGTTGTTATAATCCTTGGCCATCGGGAACTGAATTTCATACCGTTTGACGTATTTCTGCACGTCTTCGAGCGAATCCTGCTGATTGCTGTTCACGCCGATGAATTGCACGCCCTGCGCCTGATACGCGGCCTGCATCGCATTCAATTTGGGACCGTACAATCGGGCCAGCGGACATTCGGCCCCCAGAAAACAGACCACCGTCGCTTTGTGCTGCGGTTTTTCGGTCAGCTCGACAATGCCCCCTGTCGCGGTCGGCAGACGAAACGTCAGTAAGCCCGTTTTGGCAGTTTCCGGCTGGTCATTCGCCCAAAGAGGGCTGCCGCAAAGCAGAACCAGTAAACACAGACATCGCAAACAGAAACGCAACATGAAGTGATCCTTCCGTCAAATCCAAAAAAGACAGGCAGCATTATTCTATCAACGCGCTGGAAAGCCCCGCAAGCCCTGCTGTACGGATTTGAGGGCTCACACATTGATTGCACATTTTCATTTAGATATACTCGTCGTAACATGAAATGGTTGCAGATTTTGGCAAAAGAATGAAAAATGCCTTAAGACAAAATTAATACGGTTCACTGCAGTGTGCTCCTGATGAACAACAAAGGAAGGCGAAACGTGAAAGCTCCACGTAGCGGCGGCGGTTGGAAAGCGATCAAATACAGTCTGACACTGGCGAATCGAGTCGGCTGGTGGAAACTCTGGAAAGCCATGCGGACCAAAAACGCCTGCAAGACCTGCGCTGTCGGCATGGGCGGGCAGAAGGGGGGCATGGTCAACGAGACCGGCCTGTTCCCGGAAGTCTGTAAAAAATCGTTTCAGGCCATGGCGTCCGACATGCAGCCTGCGGTCGCCGGCGATTTCTTCGCGAAATACAATCTTGACCAGCTGCGCTCGTTTTCGTCCCGAAAACTCGAATACAGCGGTCGTCTGACCGAACCGCTGTTACTTGCAGCCGGCGAAGATCATTACAAACCCATCTCCTGGGACGCCGCCATTGATCTGGTCGTCGACCGCCTGAAAGCAGCCGGCCCTGAACGCGCGTTTTATTATGCCAGCGGCCGTTCCTCCAACGAAGCCGGCTTTCTGTTTCAAATGCTGTCCCGTCTGATGGGCACGAATTACGTCAACAACTGCTCCTTCTACTGCCATCAGGCCAGCGGCGTGGGGCTCGGTTCCAGCATCGGCACCGGGGCAGGCACCATTCGTCTCGAAGACCTGGAACACACCGATCTATATATTCTGATCGGCGCGAACCCGTCTTCGAATCATCCGCGGCTGATGAAAGCCTTTATGGAAATCCGGCGGCGGGGCGGGAAAGTGATCGTGATCAATCCGGTCAAGGAACTCGGGCTGACCAATTTCAAAGTCCCCAGTGATGTCCGCAGTATGCTGTTCGGTTCCAGCATCGCTTCGATGTATGTGCAACCCCACATCGGCGGCGATCTGGCATTAATGACCGGCATTGCCAAGGAAGTTCTCGAACGCAAGGCCCAGGACGCCAGTTTCATCGCCCAGCATACGGAGAATTTCGAAGCCTTCCAGGCACAGGCGGAGAACACCAGCTGGGACGAGATCGTCGCGCAAAGCGGCGTCGACAAAAACACGATTCAGACCATCACCGATCAATATCTCGCCGCGAAAAACGTGGTCATCGGCTGGTGCATGGGCATCACACATCACCTGCATGGTACGAACAATGTGCAGTCAATCGTTAACCTCTCTCTATTAAGAGGCATGGTTGGACGCCGCAAAGCCGGCCTGATGCCGATTCGCGGGCATAGTAACGTGCAGGGCCTCGGTTCCGTGGGTGTGACGCCGGGCATGAAACAGGCGATGCTCGAACGCTTCGAAAGTCAGCTCGGCATCAAGGTCCCCACGACTCCCGGTTATGACACGATGGCCTGCATGGAAGCCTCACACCGGGGAGAGATGGATTTCGCCTTCTGTCTCGGCGGCAATCTGTTCGGCAGCAACCCGGATACGACCTATGCGCTCGAAGCGATGAGCCGTTTAAAAACCGTCCTGTATCTCTCCACAACATTAAACACGGGGCACGTCTGGGGCACCGGCAAGGAAACGTTAATCCTGCCTGTTCTTCCACGCGATGAAGAACCGCAATCCACCACACAGGAGTCGATGTTCAGCTACGTCCGTATGAGTGACGGCGGCAAGTCCCGTTTCGCAGGACCGCGCAGCGAAGTGTCGATTCTGGCTGCCATCGGCCAAAAGCTGTTCGCCGGCGATGAGCGCATCGACTGGAAAAAACTCGAAAGCCACACTGCGATCCGTGAATTGATCGCCGACCTGATTCCCGGTTATGAAGGGATGAAAGAGACAATTCAATCGAACAAGGAATTCCACGTCACCGGCCGGGCCTTTGAGGAATATAAATTCCCCACAGCAAGCGGCAAAGCCAAATTCCATGCGATTCCATTACCCGATCTGCACACCGATGAAAAACAACTGCGTCTCATGACAATCCGCTCGGAAGGGCAGTTCAACAGTGTGGTCTACGACGATGAAGACATCTACCGCGGCCAGGAACGCCGCGATGTGATCCTGATGAACAAAGCCGACATCGACCGTCTCGGCTTAAAACCCGATCAACGGGTTAAAGTCAAAAGTGAGGTAGGGGAGATGCAGTACATTCTGGTCCGCGCATTTGACATCCGCGCCGGCAACGCTTTGATGTATTACCCCGAAGCCAACATCCTCGTCCCGCACACCGTCGACCCGCTTTCGAAAACCCCGGGTTTTAAGGGAATACGGATCAGTATCGAAGCTGAAGAAAAAACATTTGATTAAAAAATGATGTTTTAAATCGAATTTGAGTTATCCCAAGGGATCGACAGATGACACAAATTTACTGCAGATGTTAAAGCTGATAACTATCAAACAAACTGAGATCTTGATTGCTTTATAGTGCCGCCACTCTAGTCAAACAAACGTGCATTTCAGCCAATAGAGTATTAATTTGAGCATCAGTGGTTGGGAACAACCCTGCCTCATGCAAGTATTGATTTCTTACATCGACGATATTCCGCTGAAATTGCGTTCTTTCTGTAGGAGTTATATTTCCAATACTAGCTAGTGGGTGTCCCGAAAGTGGCTTCGTACGGAATTTT
>NZ_CALFPF010000234.1 GCF_937919775.1 uncultured Gimesia sp. | reverse complement strand
TGCAGGAGGTCTGCAGCCGATGCAGTCTGCAGATGGAATGCTGACGGTCACATTCAATGGCGAAATATTCAATCACATTGAACTTCGGGCACAACTTACAAGCAAAGGGTATCGATTTCAGACTCATTCCGATACGGAAGTGATTCTGTATATGTATGCCGAATACGGTCCCGAATGCGTTCAACAATTTAACGGGCAATGGGCGTTTGCCATCCACGACCAAAGACAGCAACAGGTTTTTCTTTCCCGCGATCGTATGGGAATTCGTCCGCTCGTTTATACACAAACACAAGGTCGATTCATTTTTGCTTCAGAAGTGAAAGCGCTGTTCACACTGCCAGATGTCGAACGTAAAGTCGATCTGACCGCTTTGAACGAGTTGTTTACATTCTGGTCACCTCTGCCTCCACGCACATTTTTTGAAGGCGTTTTTGAATTACCCCCCGCACACTCCATGATCGTCAAGAACGGTCAAATAAAGATTTGGCAATATTGGAACGTGGACTATAGTCCGAATGAAGAAAACCGCTCCCTGGATGACTGGGCCGATGAACTGCGGGCGCTGCTGATCAATGCGACACAACTGCGGTTGCGAGCCGATGTCCCCGTAGGCGCTTATCTGAGTGGCGGCCTCGATTCTTCAGTGACCGCTGCCATCATTCGAAATTATACCAATGCGCCTCTGAATACATTTTCTGTCAATTTCACCGATAAAGAATATGACGAAAGCCAGTATCAGCAGGAAATGATCCGGGAACTGGGAACCGACCATCAGACAGTCTGTTGTTCTTATGAAGATATCGGACGCATTTTTCCTAAAGTGATTCAGCATACGGAAAAACCAGTTCTGCGAACGGCTCCCGCCCCCATGTACCTGCTTTCAAAACTGGTGCGTGACAATCAGTTCAAGGTAGTGATGACCGGCGAAGGCGCTGACGAAGTGCTCGGCGGTTACGATCTGTTTAAAGAAACGAAAATCCGACGTTTCTGGAGTCGCCAGCCTGAATCCAAAATTCGGCCGCTCCTCTTAAAACGTCTTTATCCTTACATGAAGAATCTGCAGGCACAGTCCCCCGCTTATCTCAAGGCGTTTTTCAAAATTCGTCCGGAAGAGATCGACAGCCCGTTTTTCTCACATCTGCCTCGCTGGGATTTAACATCCAAATTAAAAACCTTTTTCAGCGACGATGTGAAACAGCAACTGGTATCTCAAGATCCGCTCTCTGAATTCGCACAGCAGTTACCCGCGCGTTTCTCTCAGTGGCCTTCGTTCTGCCAGGCGCAATACCTCGAAACGGTGAATCTGATGCCGGGATATATTCTGTCTTCACAGGGAGATCGTATGGCAATGGGAAATTCGGTGGAAGGCCGATTCCCGTTTCTGGATTATCGCGTGGTGGAATTTGCCGCGCGTATTCCCGTTCGCTTTAAGATGAATGGATTGAACGAAAAATATCTGCTCAAGTACGCGATGCGAGATCTCATTCCCGAAAGTATTCGAGAGCGACCCAAGCAACCGTATCGCGCCCCGGAAGCGCACTGTTTCATTGACACAAATAAGCAGCAGGCCCGGTTCGAGTATGTCAACCAGTTATTGTCCCCGGACAAGTTAAAAGAAAATGGTCTGTTCAATCCGGCAGCCGTACAGAGTCTGGTAAAGAAAATTGAGCAAGGGCGTGCCATCGGCACGCGCGACAATATGGCTCTGGTCGGAATTCTTTCAACACAACTGGTTGTTGAACAGATGATTCATAAACAACCGGTCGCTGCCGAAAACAATGGCCCTGAAATCACGAAAATACTGGCATAAAAAAACACGTAACTCTTAACTTAATTCAAAAACATAAAGGTGAGAAATGAGCTCTATTCAATCTGACATCCGGAATTTTGTCGCGGATAACTTTCTATTCGGCGAAGATCCGGAGTCTTTACACAATGACGATTCATTTCTGGAAACAGGAATTATTGATTCGACAGGTGTTCTGGAACTGGTTGCCTTTATTGAAGACAAATATTCCGTGGAAGTCGACGACGATGAACTGGTTCCTGAAAACCTGGATTCGATTGACCGGTTAATTAATTTCATCGAATCCAAACTCAAAGAATTAAAATAATTTCCGAAGGAGCAGGCCTTGTTGCTGCAATCATTTTTAGAACAAAGTGCGCATAATTATCCGGATAAAGTCGCGCTGATCGTTGACCAGAAGCGATATACCTACCTGGAAATTGAACAGCAAAGCAATCGCCTGGCGCGGGCGTTATTACAGCGTGGACTGGAACGCGGAGACCGTGTTGCCATTCATCTGGACAATACGCTCGAATCCGTCGTCTCGATTTTTGCCGTGCTGAAAGCGGGAGGTGTCTTTGTGATGGTGAACCCCACCACAAAGATCGATAAATTAACCTACGTCCTGAATAATTGCCGCGCCCGGATTCTGATCATTCCGGAAAAAAAACGAGCCACCATTTTGGAACATTCCGATCTTTTGCCGCATTTAAAAACGGCAGTCACCATCGGACCTGCGACTTCACCACACGAAGAAAACGAACTGCAGATGCCTCGTTTTGAGTCATGGGAACAGATTCAGACAGAATTTGCAGAATGCATGACTCCACCTGCAACCCGGACAATCAGTATCGATCTGGCAGCACTCGTTTATACATCCGGATCAACGGGCAACCCGAAAGGGGTAATGCTGACTCATTTGAATATGACCTCAGCCGCTCGTTCAATCACAACTTACTTAATGAATGAGCCTGAAGACATCATTTTAAATGTACTCCCGCTCTCATTCGATTATGGCCTGTATCAGTTACTGATGGCGTTTCGCGTCGGAGCGACACTGGTCCTCGAAAAATCGTTCACGTATCCGCACGCTGTTCTACAGAAAATCATCGACGAACAGGTCACCGGCTTCCCACTGGTACCCACCATGTCTGCGATCCTGTTGAAAATGGATTTGTCGAAATATGATTTTTCGAAATTACGATACATCACAAATACAGGCGCCGCCCTACCGACAGAACATATTCTGACTTTCCGCAAACGACTGCCCCACGTGCAGATTTTCTCGATGTACGGCCTTACGGAATGCAAACGGGTCTCTTATCTGCCTCTGGAACAGGTCGATATCAGAACCGGCTCGGTGGGAATTGCCATGCCGGACACCGAAGTCTTCATCGTGGATGATGCAGGACACCGACTGCCACCGGAACATGTCGGCGAACTGGTTGTGCGCGGTGCCAATGTCATGAAAGGCTACTGGGAAGCCCCCGATCGCACCGCAGAACGTTTAAAGCCCGCTGAAATCCCCAATGAAATGTATCTCTACACCGGTGATTTATTCCGCATGGACCGGGAAGGATATCTGTACTTTGTAGGCAGACGAGACGACATCATCAAAAGTCGCGGCGAGAAAGTCAGCCCCAAGGAAGTTGAAAATGTCCTGTTTACACACGAACGAATTTCAGAAGCAGCCGTCGTGGGAGATCCCGATCCTGTTCTGGGGCAATCCATCCGTGCGATCGTCACTCTGATGCCCGGTCAGGAACTGACAGAAAAAGAAGTACTGGCTTACTGCCGCAAACACCTGGAGGATTTCATGGTTCCGCAAAAGATCGAATTTCGCGACGAACTCCCCAAATCACCGAACGGCAAAGTCGACAAAAAACAACTGACGCTTCCCTGATCTGACAAATCGGAAATCAACAAAATCACTATCACATAAATGAACATTTGCTGAAGATCTCGTTCGGCAAACAAGGAGAAGTCATCACCATGACCGTTAAAACAAAATCATTCAGTCCCGATTTGCTGAACCTCGATTGTGCAGCCGAAACAGAACGCATCGTCAACTGGATGCAGGACACGGTTCGCAAAACAATGCGTAAAAAAGGGGCCGTGCTAGGCTTGTCCGGCGGAATCGACAGTAGTGTGGTGACCGCACTTTGCGTTCGTGCCTTCGGCGCAGATCGTGTTCTG
>NZ_CALFPF010000233.1 GCF_937919775.1 uncultured Gimesia sp. | reverse complement strand
ATCATCATATTATTTCCAATCTCTCATCAGATCTTCCGCACAATACACAAACAAGGAGCCTCACTTGATGACCTGTCGCGAACTGATCCGGAACTGTACTCTTTTTACAACATTGTTAATAATTTCTACTGCTATCCCTGGCTGCGCTCAGGAAAAGGGTAATGGAAATCCCACCACATCAAATTCGAGTTCTGGTGAAAAAAATGATGTCGCTTTTATCACCAACGGGATCGCTTCGTTCTGGGTAATTGCTCAAAAGGGCGCCGAAAAAGCAGGTAAAGACCTGGGTGTCAACGTGGAAGTAAGAATGCCACCTCAGGGTGTGACAGACCAAAAGCGGATGGTGCAGGAACTCCTGGCACAAGGCATCGATGGAATTGCCATCAGCCCCATTGACCCGGATAATCAGAATGATCTTTTACAGGAAATTGCTGACAACTCGATTCTGATCACTCAGGACTCGGATGCGCCTGACAGCCCGCGCCAATGTTATATTGGAATGGATAATTATGCCGCAGGTCGCATGTGTGGGGAATTGGTCAAGGAAGCCTTGCCAGAAGGAGGAGAGGTCATGCTGTTTGTCGGACGTCTGGGCCAGTCAAATGCCCGATTGCGACGTCAGGGTGTGATTGATGAACTGATGGATCGTTCACACGATAATACTCGCTATGATGACCCGGGCAAACCTATCATAAATGACAAATACACCATTCTGGATACGCGAACTGATGATTTCGATTTTCCACAGGCCAAAGCCAATGCCCAGGATTCGATTGCCAAATATCCAGATTTGAAATGCATGGTCGGACTATTTGCCTATAATCCCCCTTTATGTCTAGAAGCAATTCGGGATGCAGGAAAACTGAAAGAAATTAAAGTTGTTTCGTTTGATGAAGATGAAACGAGCCTGCAGGGCATTGTAGATGGTACCGTCGTTGGAACAGTGGTGCAAAACCCCTATCAGTACGGCTATGAATCAGTGCGTGTTTTGAATGCACTCGCCAACGGCGACAAATCAGTCATCCCCGAAAATAAAATCATGCATATCCCCGCTCGAAAGATCACAAAAGACAATGTCAAAGAATTCTGGGCAGAGCTGAAATCACTGATCGGTGATGCAGATCAAAATAAGGATGACAAAGCTGAAAGCGAAAAAGCGGAAGTCAGTTCAGAAAAAAAGGAAAAATCTGTCGACAAGCAGAAAGACACAAAGTCGGATGAGTAGTTCCCATCCGACGCACTCACGACCGCTTCTGGAAGTGAGACAAATCTCAAAGCAGTTCCCTGGTGTGAAAGCCTTGAGTCGGGTCAGTCTGACATTACACCACGTGGAGGTGCTGGCGGTCATTGGTGAGAATGGTGCAGGCAAAAGCACCTTGATGAAAATCCTGGCAGGCGTTCAGACACCGGACTCCGGAACCCTGCTGATTAATGGGGAAGAAGCGTCCCTTTCCAATGTAGCAGATGCTCTCAACAGCGGCATTGCCTTAATTCATCAGGAGCTGAATCTTTCTGACAATCTGGATATCGCAGCCAATATTTTTCTCGGCCGTGAACCAAACCACTGGGGAATTATCAATCGCAGGCAAACGTATCTTGAGTCGGAAAAGTTTCTGAAGCGTGTCGGTTTGAATCTTCCCCCACAGACTTTAGTGGGCAACCTCACTGTCGGTCAGCAGCAAATGGTGGAAATCGCCAAAGCCCTGTCGATCAACGCACGCATCCTGATTATGGATGAGCCCACGTCTTCATTGTCGCTGCATGAATCTGAAGCCCTGTTTTCTGTCATTCGGGAGTTGAAAACACAAGGGGTCAGTGTGATCTATATTTCACATCGCCTCGGTGAAGTCAACGAACTTGCAGACCGTGTGGTTGTTCTGCGAGATGGGGAAAATGCCGGCGAACTGGACCACGATTCCATCTCACACGATCGAATGGTGCAGTTGATGGTAGGGCGAAATGTTTCTCAGTTTTTCCCTTATACTCCGCACGAGCCAGGCGAAGTCGTGCTCGAAGTAAAAAATCTTCGAACGCCCGATAATCCCACTCACCCGATCACCTTTACATTGAGAAAAAATGAGATCGTCGGCATTTCAGGTCTGGTCGGTGCTGGCAGAACAGAACTGATGCAGGTCCTGTTTGGTATCGACGCGCCGCGTGGGGGAGCCATTTTTGTCAACGGCAAAGAAATCCACATTCATTCTCCCCAAGATGCGATCAAAGCCGGCCTGGCTCTGGTTCCTGAAGATCGAAAACTACAGGGACTGATCCTGGAAATGGCCGTTCGCGAAAATATGAGCCTCGCCAGCCTCTCCCGCGACCGAAGGCATCTGGGGATGATCAATTTTGCACAAGAGCGGAAAACTTCGAATGAGATGATTGCCGCGATGAACATCAAAACGCCGAACGACCGCCAGATCGTTCAGTTTTTATCAGGTGGAAACCAGCAAAAAGTCGTGTTGGGAAAATGGATGGCATTAAATCCCAGCGTCCTGCTGCTGGATGAACCCACCCGCGGCGTCGATGTGGGAGCCAAAGAAGAAATCTATCATCTGATGAATGAACTGGCTTCCAGGGGAATGGCGATTTTATTCGTTAGTAGTGACCTGGAAGAAATACGTGGCATTTCTGATCGCGTTTTAGTGATGCATGAAGGCCAACTGACGGGAGAACTCTCTCGAGAGGAAATGAGTGAAGAAGCCATTATGCAACTTGCGACCGGACAAATCAGAGCCCCCGTCCCATCTTGATCACTTTTAATTATCAAAACCACACTCGCGCTTAAGAGTTACAATCATGAAGAAGATATTGGGAATATTAATCTTATTGATTGTTGTGTGTCTTGTCACAGCAGTCTCGAACAAGAATTTTTTCTCCGCTTATAATATACAAAATGTGACCCGCCTGACATCTCTGTTTGGGATCATCAGTATCGGAGTTGCATTCGTGATTATCTCCGGGGGGATTGATCTTTCCATTGGTTCCGTCATCTGCCTGATCGGAAGTCTATTGCCTTTTCTGCTGGCAAAGGGCGTGTCCGTTCCCGCCGCATTACTGCTGGTTGGTGCCATCTCGATTGCCATTGGACTGTTTCATGGCTTGCTGATTACCAAATTAAAACTCCAGCCTTTTATCGTGACACTATGCGGACTGCTCATTTACAGAGGAATCGCCAGGGGCATTACAGAAGATCAGACGCAGGGGTTTGGAACCGCGCATGCCGGATTACGCTATCTGGCGACCGGAAAAATCGACGTTCCATTTATAGAAGGATTCAAACTTCCTGTTCCCTTCCTGATCATGATCGGCCTGGCTGTTGTTGCCGCATTCTTTTTAAACAAAACCATTTTTGGTCGCTACCTGAAGGCGATCGGGAATAATGAAACAGCCGCGCGTTATTCGGGCATCAAAACGGATCGAACCGTGATTATGGCTTACGTCATCTGCTCTTTTCTCTCGGGTGTGGGCGGAGTCTTATTCGCGCTGGATATTAACTCAGTACAACCTGAGGGCATCGGCAATTTTTATGAACTGTATGCCATTGCAGCAGCCGTTCTGGGGGGGTGCAGTATTCGGGGGGGCGAAGGCAGCATCCTGGGAGTTGTCATCGGTGCAGCGCTGATGCGAGTTCTCCGCAATTCCATTACCATGCTGGGCATTCCCTCCCAACTGGAATTTGCTATCATTGGAGCAGTGATCTTGGTCGGAGTCATTTCAGATGAGCTTGTAAAACGTTATGCCCAAAAACGTAGAGCGATTCTGCAGGCAAGACAGACCTCCGGATAGTTACTTTCAGTTATTTCGTGGATCAATCAGCATGATTACTTATGAATATTATTGCGAAACCAACGGCAAAACCGTCGAAGTCAGCCATCGCATGTCAGAATCGCTAAAAACCTGGGGAGAACTTTGCCAGAAAGCGGGAATTCCCCTGGAGGAAACTCCGAAAACAACTCCCGTAGAACGCTTGATTTCAGGCGGTCTGTTGTTCAAAGGGGAAACTTCCAGCAAAAAGTCACAGCTTCCGATGGCCGATCCCGGCTGTGGTCGCTCGAACTGCTGTCGCCACTAACTACCGGCCTCAATTACTGCGCTCGCGCATTATTCATTCTGTTGCTTTCAAAGGTTTATTGTGTCGCTTTCCCGAATTAAAAATGGAACGATTTACGACCCGGCGAACGGCGTGAATGGTGAAGTACGCGATCTGTGGATTCAGGATGGTGTGATTGTCGCCGCTCCACCAAATCAAGACACTTTTTCAGGAAAAACCCTGGATGCCACCGGCTACGTCGTAATGCCGGGCGGAATTGATATGCACTGTCATATCGCCGGTCCCAAAGTAAATGCGGGGCGTAAAATGACGCCCGAAATGAAACGCAATGTGCCCCCCATTTATCGCAGCGAACATACCCGCTCTGGCACGGGAGGCGTCGTTCCCAGCACCTTTGCCACAGGTTATCTGTTTGCGAGTATCGGTTACACCACAGCCATGGATGCGGCAATTCCCGGTTTGCACGCGAGGCACGCCCACGAAGAACTGCAGGACACACCCATTCTGGACAAGGGTTTTTACCTGTTGTTCGGCAACAACCATTTCGTAATGAAACAACTGCGAAACCAGGACCAGCAAGCTCTGGACGCCTATTGTGCCTGGCTGCTGGAATCGGCCAAAGGTTATACAATCAAAATTGTGAATCCCGGCGGCGTTGAAGACTGGAAACAGATCAGTCGCAAATCGATCAAGGAACTGGATTCCCCCGTACAGAATTTCGGAGTCACTCCCCGACAGATTGTGCGTGGTCTGGCCGAAACAGCAGACCGGCTGCAACTGCCACACTCGGTGCATATCCATTGCAATAACCTGGGAATTCCCGGTAACTGGGAAACCACATTGAATACGATGGAATCACTGGAAGGTCGCCGTGGGCATCTGGCGCATGTCCAGTTTCACTCCTATGCCGGTGATCCGAATGATCCTACGAGTTTCTCCTCAGCAACACAAAAACTCGTGGACTATGTCCATGCGCATGAAAATATTACCGTCGATGTCGGGCATATCAACCCCGGGTCAACCATCTCGATGACCGGGGACACGCCTTTCAGCCAGTTCCTGCACACCATCAACCGGAATAAATGGTATACCGCCGACTGTGAACTCGAAAGCAGTTGTGGCGTAATCCCGATAGAGTACCGGCCGCAGCGCAGTTTGATTAATGCCGTCCAATGGGCCATCGCGCTGGAATGGTATCTACTGAT
>NZ_CALFPF010000232.1 GCF_937919775.1 uncultured Gimesia sp. | reverse complement strand
GCTTCTTTATCTTCGTTTTTCTTTTCTTCTGCGGCTTCTACTTTTTTCTTGGAAGCATCGTACTGTTGCTTGAGTTCCGCTATTTCTTTATTATATTTTTTTAGCCGCTCGGCATACTCCATAATATGGGCAACACGTTATTTTGCCTGGTCTGTCTGGATTAAAAAACCTGCAACGGTTAACTCATCCAGCATTTCCGACTCTCTGGGAAGAAATTTGACGACCTGAAGGTAGACTTTTAATGGTTCATTTTCCTGCTCTCTGAGATAGAGTCGGATATTGTTATCTGTGAATTTTGAACGAGGCCCCTCATGGTGTGTACTATTCATACACTCTCGATAAGTGTCATCTAATTGTGATATCCATGTAAAAAAAGAACGCAGATAATCCTGTTCAGAAACCGGTTCTATCGTCACATCAATCCAATTCCATTTATTTTCCACGCGACGGATGACTTTTAATTTTAGCTCATCTTTGTAGATAATTTTTTGCAGGAGCTTGTCTCCCTCATCAAATGATCTGAGCGTTTTTCCATTCACCGCAATGATCAAATCATCGTCCTTCAAACCTGCTACACCGGCACGAAAACTTTTATAGAGTGAGTCGACGATCAGCGCATTGGCCGTCTTGAGCGGAAAAGAGGGAATCTCTGCCCCCTCTTCCCGCAACGCTTTTTTGTACTCATAAACTTTGATTGTTTTAAAACCCAGCTCTTCATATTCCTGGGAGGGGGGATCCGCAGCCGTTGCTGATCCACTGAGGAGATTCAATAGCACAAGAATTACGGGAAAACGCATGATTCACTCCTGTCAGCAGGGGAGTCTCTAAAAGATCGATCTCTATCCACAACCTCAATATATATACATGCGACCATTTTTCAAGCAACTATGTAAAAAAAAACAGCCCCGAAAGGCTGCTTTTCTGATTTACGGATTGAACTGCCAGTTACTGTTACAACTTCCACCCGTCCGGCAGGACGGTCCCTTTCGGCACCACGATGATGCCGTCGCGGATCAGGACGTCGGTGTGGTCGAAGTCCTGTTCGGTGTGGCCGTTGGGTTCGATGCGGACGTTTTTTCCCACGCGGCAGTTTTTATCCACAATCGCACCGTCGATATAAGCGCCGTCATCGATGCCGAACGGAGGCAGGCTGTCGTCGACCGCCTCTTTACACTGGTCCTGATAATAGTCGGAACCCATTACGATCGAGTTTTTGATCGTCACATTCTTGCCGATCCGGCAGCGCAGGCCGATCACGCTGTTTTCAATCACGGCCCCTTCGTCGATTTCACAACCGTCGGCGATCAGGCTGCGTTTGATCGTCACCCCTTCGCAGCGCGTCGGCGGCAGAAAACGGGGACGCGAATAAATGGGGGACTTCTCGACCACAAAATCGAACGGCGGGTTCGGATTCGCCAGCGCCAGGTTCGCATCGTAGAACGAACGGATCGTGCCGATGTCTTCCCAGTAACCGTCGAACAGATGCGCGTGTACCTTGTGCGTGCGAATCGACATCGGAAAGATTTCGCGGCCGAAGTCTTCGTAGGTCGTCTTCTTCAACAGATTCACCAGCAGATCGCGGTTGAACAGATAAATGCCCATGCTGGCCAGACAGTCGCGGCCTTTACTTTCGATGCCCTGCTGATCAATCCATTCCGACGGCGTACGCACCATCGACAGTTCTTCTTCGGTCTGCGGTTTTTCCAGGAACCCTTTGACGCGCCCCGTATCGTCCACGCGCATAATTCCGAACGCGGAGGCCTGCTCGCTCGAAAGCGGAACGGTGGCAATCGTGACATCGGCTTTCGATTCGATGTGCGTCTGCAGCATCTCCTGATAGTCCATGCGGTATAACTGGTCGCCGGAGAGAATCAGCACGTAGTCGATGTCGGACTGTTCAATGCAGCGGATATTCTTGCGGACGGCGTCGGCGGTTCCCTGATACCAGTCGGTCCCTTCCATCGTCTGCTGGGCCGCCAGAATTTCCACAAAGCCGCCTCCGAAGGAATCGAACTTGTAGGTCTGACGAATATGCCGGTGCAGACTGACCGAGTTGAACTGCGTGAGCAGATAGATGCGGCTCAGTTCGCTGTTGATGCAGTTCGAAATCGGAATATCGATCAAACGATATTTGCCTGCCAGCGGAACGGCGGGTTTGGAGCGATACTGTGTAAGTGGAAACAGACGTGTGCCCTTTCCTCCGCCGAGGATGAGGCTGACTACATTCTTCATTGAGCGACCCGATTCTAGTGCGCTGTGCACCCTGTGACATAAGACGTATATTTTTTAAGCAAACTTAAAGAACAGCCAGCCCGCTGCTCTGAGTGTCTTTCCTATATCATTCATGGTACTCAGATTTCACTGCTCAAGCCAGTTTATAAAGACAACTACTCTGCCGGCTCGTGAAATAATTATGCCGGAGTCAAATCTGTATTGATCAGGTAACTTAGGAGAATTCCAGACTGTGAACTGCTTAAAGGGAGCGTTAAGATATGATAAATTCTTCATCTATCCCGATTTTGATACATCATAGTCTCGCCGAGGAGTGTCACCTTGTTCCCTGTCCACTGTCTGAAACTGTTGTCGTTTGATCATCGTTGTCTGTTTTCCCTCTGCGTTTGTCTGCTGCCGCTGATAACCTCTCAACCGAGTTTCGCTGAAACGCCTTACACACCGGCCATCGCAGAGGCGTCCAAAGAAGGCGAACAGGCGATTCAGGGTTTTCGAGTGCCGCAGGGAATGACCGTCAGTCTGTTTGCCGCGGAACCTCTGCTGGCGAATCCGGTCGCCTTCTGCATCGACGAACAAGGGCGGTTTTACGTGGCGGAAACCTTTCGTCAGGGAAAAGGGGTCGAGGACAATCGCAGCCACATGAACTGGCTGAACGATGATCTGGCAGCCGAGACCCTGGAAGATCGGCTGGCGTACTTCAGGAAACATCTGAAAGACGAAGTCAAACAGTACGGGCTCGAGCACGACCGCATCCGCCTGGTGGAAGACCGCGATCACGACGGCAAAGCCGACCATGCGAGTGTCTTCGCGGACGGCTTCAACGGCATTCTGGAGGGGACAGGTGCCGGCGTGCTGGCGCGCGGGGGTTACGTTTATTACACGTGTATTCCGCACGTCTGGAAACTGAGCGACACCGCCCACGAAGGCAAAGCGACACTGCGGGAAAAACTGAGTAGCGGTTACGGTGTGCGGGTCGCCTTTCGCGGTCACGACCTGCACGGCTTGAAGCTGGGCCCCGACGGGCGGCTCTATTTCAGCATCGGCGACCGGGGATACAACATTGAAACCAAAGAAGGCAAACATCTGTTTCGCCCGGACACGGGAGCCGTCTTCCGCTGTAACCTGGACGGAACCGAGCTGGAAGAATTCGCCTACGGCCTGCGCAATCCGCAGGAACTGACGTTTGACGATTTTGGCAATCTCTTCACCGGCGATAACAATTCCGACAGTAGCGACAAAGCCCGCTGGGTGTATGTCGTCGAAGGAGGCGACACCGGCTGGCGGATGTATTATCAGTACCTCAGCGATCGCGGCCCGTTCAACCGGGAAAAGATCTGGCATCCCGCGCACGAGGGACAGCCGGCCTACATGGTGCCCCCGGTGATCAATCTCGCCGACGGTCCTTCCGGGCTCGTGCATTATCCGGGCGTCGGTCTGTCGGATCGTTACAAAGACCATTTTTTCCTGGCCGACTTCCGAGGCACGCCGTCCCAGAGCGGCATTCGTTCGTTCGCCGTCAAACCCAAAGGGGCTTCCTTCGAGCTGACCGATTCGCATGAATTCCTCTGGCAGATTCTGGCCACCGATGTCGATTTCGGCTACGACGGCAGTCTGTATGTCAGCGACTGGGTCAACGGCTGGAACGGTCTGGGCAAAGGCCGCATCTATCGCTTTACCGATACCGAACACGCCAAAGCCGCCACGAAAGCACATTCCGCGGAGATCATGAAAGAGGGCTTCTCACAGCGCTCGAAGGAAGAACTCGCCAAGCTGCTGGCTCATCCGGATCAGCGCATCCGCATGGAAGCCCAGTTCGCACTCGTCGATCAGCACGCGCTGGACGCATTACAGAGTGTGGCCCTCGATTCCAAAGATCCACTCGCGCGGCTGCACGCGATCTGGGGCGTCGGTCAACTGGGGCGTAAAACCGGTTCCGCTGTTTCCGGGATTCAAAGTCTGCTCAACGACGCCGACAGTGAAGTCCGCGGCCAGACGGCGAAAGTGACCGGCGAAGCGGGCTGGAAAGCGGCAGTGCCGACACTCATCGAATTGACTTCCGATCCCAATGCCCGCGTACAATACTTCGCGGCGCTGGCACTCGGAAAACTGCAGTCTGCGGACGCGATTCCCGCGCTGTTTGAACTGCTCAGGAAAAACAACAACGCCGACCCGATGCTCCGGCACGCGGCCATTCTAGCGCTGGCACGCATCGGAGATGCCGCGCAGTTGATCGCCGCTGCGAATCACGAATCGGCGGCGGTGCGTTTAGGAGCCGTCGTGGCGCTGCGACGCCTGCAGCGCAAAGAGGTCGGTCTGTTTTTACAGGACGCTGATCCGCTGGTCGTGCTCGAAGCGGCCCGTGCGATTAACGATGAACCGCTCCCCGCCGCTGTGCCCGATCTGGCCGCCGTTTCGATTCGGCCTGACATGTCAGACGCGTTACTGCGACGGGTGATGAATGCCAACTTCCGTCTGGGGGGTGCAGCGAATGCGGCAGCGGTCGCAAAGATTGCCGCTGATCAGAAAGTACCCGAAGCACTGCGGCTGGAAGCGGTTGAAGAGCTCAATCAATGGAATGAACCCGCGCCTCTGGATCGGGTGCTGGGCCGCTGGCAGCCGATTGCGAACCGGGCTCCGATTGAGTTGACCGGCATTGTCGGTCCTGTCGTGCCGGACCTGTTGCAAAGTTCAGAGAAAATCAAAACCGCCGGCACCGTGCTGGCAGCGAAATACGGCATCAAAGAAGCGGCGCCCCTGCTGGCGGAAATGGTCGTCGATACGAAACGCCCCGTAGACGTGCGCGTCGCGTCTTTGAATGCATTAGACAAACTCGGTTACTCGAAGATTACAGAAGTCGCGAAAACCGCGATCAAAGACAGCAAACCCGAGCTGCGGGTCACCGGCAGAAATATTCTGGCCCGACATCAGCCCGACGAAGCCATCCCCGCGCTGGAACAGGCCATCGACAAAGGACAGACGATTGAAAAACAGGGCGCCATCCAGACGCTGGCTGAAATGAAAACACCCGCCGCCACAGAAATTTTAGTCCGCTGGATGCAGCGGCTCGTCAAACAGGAAGTCCCCGTCGAAATTCAGTTAGACCTGTTGAAAGCGGCGCAGCAGAAGCAGTCGCCCGAACTGGATCAACTGCGGACGGCATTCGACCAGAGTCGCCCGCAGGAGGATGCGATTGGCGGCTACTTGGAAACGCTGGCAGGCGGGAACGCGGCCCGCGGACGTGAGATCTTTTTTGGACGCAGCGATACTTCGTGCCGCCGTTGTCACAAAATCGATAACAACGGAGGCGAGGTCGGCCCCGATCTGTCCGGTATCGGCATCGACAAAGACCGGCGTTATCTGCTGGAAGCCATCGTCGCTCCGAACAAAGCGATTGCCAAAGGATTTGAGACGGCGGTACTGGCGATGCTGGACGGTAAAGTCATCGTGGGGATTATTCGCAAAGAAACCGATGACCAGCTGGAACTGATGGATGCCAAGGGGACACTCATTCGTGTCGCCAAAGCAGACATTGATGAACGGGCCTCGGGAAAATCGGCCATGCCGGAAGAGATTGTCAAACAGCTCAGCAAAGACGATTTGCGGGATCTGGTGGAATTTTTAATCCAGCAAAAACAGAAACAGAAAGCCACCTCGAAAAAGCACGAGGGATAAAAATATTCTGATCCACTTTGAAAATTAATTATCGAATCGTATCCTTGTTTTGAGTGGGACTGCTGACTAAAATGAGGGCATAACAGATACGAGGAATATTCCT
>NZ_CALFPF010000231.1 GCF_937919775.1 uncultured Gimesia sp. | reverse complement strand
CTCTGCCTTGTTGATTCAAAATCGTGAGTTGACCCTACAAATACTAAACTGGGGACCCCCGAAATTCGGCTGCGTGTATATCCGGTATATCCGGCTCACACAACCCGGGTTATCAGGTTCCCACTTTGCAATCACGGGTTCTAATATACCCGCGTCTGAATCACTTGGCGGAGGTTTTTTTTATGGGTTTGTTCGACCAGCAGGAATCCAGCAATCTGGAAAAAGCCAAGCCGCTCGCTGCCCGCATGCGTCCCCGGTCGCTGGAAGAATTTGTCGGCCAGCAGCATTTTCTGGGTGAAGGCAAACTCCTGCGTCGCATTCTGGCGGCAGATCGCATCGGTTCGCTGATTTTCTACGGCTCCCCCGGCACCGGCAAGACGTCTCTCGCAGAACTTATCGCCTTGCAGTCTGATCGTCGTTTTGAAGCATTAAACGCCGCCTCTGCCGGAATCAAAGAGGTCCGCGCTGCGCTGGACCGGGCACGTGACGAACTGGCAACGGGCGGAAAACAGACGATTCTGTTCATCGATGAATTACATCATTTCAGTAAAGTCCAGCAGGATGTGCTGCTGCCCGATGTGGAATCGGGCGTTGTCTCGCTGATTGGTGCGACGACGTCGAATCCTTTTTTCTCGCTCGTTTCCGCACTGATCAGCCGCAGTCAGATCTTTGAATTTCAACCGTTAACGCCCGACGACATTCGACAGCTCATGCAGCGGGCACTCAGCGATGAAAAACGGGGGCTGGCGCGGCACAAGGTGACCGTTGAACCCGCAGCGCTGGATTTTCTGATTGAAGTCTGCGACGGCGATGCGCGGCGTTCTCTGAACGCGCTGGAAATCGGTGTGCTTTCGCTGTATGGAGAAGAACGTGTTTTCAATCTGGAAGTGGCACAGGAGTCGATCCAGAAAAAAGCGATTCAGTACGATCAGGACGGCGATAATCATTACGATTCCGCGAGTGCACTGATCAAGAGCATGCGCGGCAGTGACCCGGATGCGGCGTTGTACTGGCTGGCGCGGATGATTGAAGCGGGAGAAGATCCGCGGTTTCTGGCCCGCCGGATTGTGATCGCAGCGTCCGAAGACGTGGGCAACGCCGACCCGAATGCACTGATTCTGGCGATGTCCGTGTTCAATGCGATCGAAAAAATCGGCATGCCCGAAGGCCGAATTTTACTGTCGCAAGCCGTCACCTATATTGCAACCGCGCCCAAATCAAACGCTTCGTATGTCGCCATTGATGAAGCGCTGAATGATGTCAGAAATAAATCGCTGCTGCCGGTGCCCATTCACCTGAAGGACAGCCACTACTCCGGCGCCACACAACTGGGGCACGGCGAAGGTTATCAGTACGCCCATGCTGCGGAAGAGGGCTGGGTTGATCAGGATTATCTGGGGGTCGAAAAAGAATACTATCGGCCGGTAGAACGCGGCTTTGAAGCGACGATTCGCAAACGGCTCGAAGTTTTTAAGTCGAGACGAAAAAAAACAGGAACGGATGATAACAACCGTTCCTGAGCTCCCCCTCTGGTGCATCGCGCCAGTCGTATTAACAAAGCGGCTGCTGTTTCAAACCGACGATGGTGATTGCCTTGGCGACTTCCCGTTCCTGCAATAAGCCTTCCAGGTTCGGCATGAAATCAACCGACATGTACCATTGCATCAAAACATCGAACATGGGTTCAATCGCTTCTTCTTCAATCCCAAACTCTGCCTTCATCGGCAAAGCTTCTTCGGGCGGCATATCCTGAAACTGACTGATCAGTAAAAAGTCACCTTCGTTGGATAGATTCAAGTGCAGGTTGCGGACTTCCGATGAAAGAAAATGATCAACGGCAATGTGCACGTCCAATGGTCCCCCTTCGAGGTAACGACGTGCTTCATCCGGTTGTTCATCGATAATGCGGGCAGCCGTTTCACAGACGGCGTAGACCACGCTCTCATCAACGAGATCGCCTTCGACGTGCTCACTGGCCAGATGCTTGGCCCAGGTTACGGATAACAGGTCTAATTGAACGTGCGGTGGCACATTACGCAAAAATGGAACTTCAGTCAGGTAACCAAATGATTCAAAAGGATCATCTCCTACCTGCTTTGCCAGAGCGATTCGCTCCAGAGTGTCCATGAAAGCGATCCTGAAAGCGATGTAGCTCAGAAATGTCTGCGGCAGGACGTCTTTTGAAATTGTAAGCATGGTTTTAATCGCTTGGCAAAAGTTGTAAATCTCGGATGCTTCATGCAGTGCTTTAAAATGGTTTCAGCCACCGTCATGAAATCAGTTACACTTGGTAAGTGACGGGTATTACTTTGCCAGAGAGGTATCCCAAACACAATAAAAAAGTTTTAAAAAAAATTCGAAAATCGGGGGATTGATTAAAGTGCATGACTCTCTGGCAACACTGTAAAACAGGGCCTAAATTACTCACCAGACTATATTTCGCGCAAAGCTCGTAATCGTCAGTCTGGCGCTGATTCCTACAATCGTTACATTTCGTCAGAAAATGCGAGTGTTGTATTCATTAGCGCAATTTTGAAAGCACTTCAGGCGCGCATCCAGGGAAAATCACGAGCCGCGCGACCGCGGGTTGCGTGAAAAACGGGAGCGGATGCGGCAGGAATTCACGTCCTCATCCTGCCGCTCAGCAGTATGCGGCCCATGAAATAACTCAGTGATTTTTCGCAGCTGCCGGTATCAACCTTGATCGAGCGAGTTGCTCTGTATCGATATTGAAACCTGGGCGTTTTTTTGCAACCAGTTCCGGAGATCGCAGACATAAAAAAAATGGGACTGCAGCCGGCGTTATCGCTCACTGCAGTCCCCATGTCAGGCGTCAGGTGTCAGAACTACTTATACCCGGCTGAGATGATCTGATTCCAGCTTACCTTTCTTTGACGCGGATCCATTCTCGATTTCCTCTATGCGGAGGATCGCATCGTTGAAGGTCGCCAGGCAGTTCTCTTCAGTTACTTTTTCAATAATTTTCAATCGGGTCAGAGTGCGCTCGACCTGTGGTCTTAAACCGGTGAAGAACACAATGGCTCCCTGGTGATGCGCTTTATCGATAATATCATCCAGTAAATAAGCGCCCGACATATCGACCATCGGAACGCGGGCCATACGGATAATCAGATACTTGTAGTCAACTAACGCAGAAGAAGCCCGATAGATTGTGTCCGACACACCAAAAAACAGTGGTCCTTCCAGTCGTAATTTGAGCACTTTTTCCTTGAGCTCTTCAGGAATGGAAACATCCGGAGGTAAGGGACGAGTCATTTTATTTAAACTGATCACATTCTGCTCGTAAGTCTGCCCCAGTTCCTGCACGATGCGGACAAAGGCAATCGTAATTCCGACCCCCATCGCCACCAGTAAGTCAACAGATATCGTCAGGATCAGAACCGACCAGAAACAGATGGAATCCGTTAAAGGCATGCGGTGCAAAACGGGTAATACACGGTAATCGATGATATCCAGACCCACTTTGAGCAGAATCCCAGCCAGACACGCCATGGGAATGTAGGTGGCATAAGGAGCCAGTCCCAGCATTAACGCCAGGAGTACCACACCATGAGTAATTGATGCGAGGCCGGTTTTACCGCCACACTTGATATTGGCAACGGTCCGCATGGTGGCAGTGGCTGTCGTCACGCCCCCCACGATCCCGCAGCCCATATTGGCAATTCCCTGCCCGAAGATTTCGCGGTCACTGTTATGTCGCTCACCGGTCATGTTATCCGCCACCAGACAGGTCAACAGCGAGTCGAAAATACAAAGCCCGGCTAATGCAAAGGCACCACCAATCATATCACCAAAGCGGGTAAAATCAGGCCAGTATAAATGAGGCATGCCGACTGGCATGGAGCCGAGATATTCAATGTCACCGAAATGAAAGAGGTGCGCGATCGAGGTTCCAACAATCAGCCCCAGCAGAGGTGCCGGCAGCCATTGTTTCTTTGTGATGCGAGGCCAGAGCAAAATGGTAAAAAATGTCGCCAGAGAGATAATCAGGGCATGCGGTTTTTCATGCATGACGTCATAGGGAATCTGTTTAATGGCTGCAATCACCGAGTTCGGCGTGGCAAAACCCAGCATGGGGGGAATTTCGAGCAGAATAATAATCACGCCGATCCCGCACATGAAACCGGACACCACCGAATAAGGTGTGTAATAGATAAAACGTCCGATTTTCATTAACGCCAGAATGATACAGATTAAACCGCTCAGAAAAACCATCGACATGGCAAATACCACATCAGGTTGACCGGAGGCCAGTTTGGTGGCCGCGATAATCGCCGCCAACTGGACCACTTTCGGCCCGGTTGGACCACTGACGCCGGTATTAGAGCCTCCAAACAGCCCCACCAGAATACCACCACAAATGGCGGCCCACATCCCTGCTTCCGGCCCTAAACCGGAAGCCACTCCGAAAGCCAATGCGAGTGGCATCGCGATCACTGCGACCGTGATTCCAGACAGAATATCTGTCGGAACATTGGTGTGCATGATTTTGATGTTATTCCAGGGATTAAACTCACTAAGATAACTTGGAAAATTAAACTTAGATTGATTCGGATCATTTTGTGACATGAAAGCCATCCATATATTTAATGAGCCTGAGAATAGCACTCAGGTGAGAAGTAAGAAGAAAATAGAAAAAACATTCTTCCGTAAACTGCGTACTCCATCAGGAACAAATTCAGCAGCGTTGATAAATGCCGACCTGACATTCATCAAAAACCGTGATTTGCGAGCGCAGCCAAAGAAATAGAAACGAATTCTAAAAGCGGGAAAAATGCCGGAGAGCGCCCGGGCATTAATCAGCAGACGGCAGGGGGGCCGCGGGAGACATGACTTTCATATCGATCCGATTCTTTCACGCTGAATTCAACGTGATGAAGCATGGAATTCGAAAGAGAAATCTCGATCGAGAATTCCACATCCTGGATCAGCGTCTCTTCTTCACTGAAATCTTCGCTTTGTTCTAACTCAAACTCAGAAAAAAGCCAGTCAGGATTGACACCCGGGGAGCCAACAAGGGACGGACCGCCAAATACAAAGACAATGTCCAATAAAAACACTGTACAAAAAACGAGCATCAGGGGGTGGCGGGTGGCTCGGAGCATACATAGA
>NZ_CALFPF010000230.1 GCF_937919775.1 uncultured Gimesia sp. | reverse complement strand
GGGACGATTGACGGTTCTCTGATTCAAGCTCTGAACCGACTTTAATCTTGCGGAATAACATAGCTGGACATTCTTCGCAAGTCACTCGAAATGGGGGCTACTCCGTGAATTATTCAAAAAACTCTTGAAAACGGGCCTCAAATTTGAATTTGGGACAGGGTTCCTCTGCGGAATCGCATTCTCTCACTCGGAAAAACGATGATGTTTTGTCCTGAAAAGGAGAGATGTCGGGGGGCTGATTTCATCTTGTATTATTGCCGTTGAGTACGGAAAGTGAAGATCGGTTTTATTGAAAATCAGTCGCTTTTTTCAGCGATCTGGTTTTGGGATTTTATTTTGCCGATGATTTGCGTTTCAGGATAATGAAATAGCCGTTTGTCTGGTCCGGAATCAGTTCCCATTCCTCGGGGTGATTGTGATATTCGGGAACCTGATCGGGTTTTTTGATTTCGCTGTAGGGGTGTTGTGTGTCAATGACGATGTAATCGGTATCAGCGGGTACTCCCGATTGATAGTCGTTGACTTTCCTGCGGTAATTGCTGTAGTCGTAGGATCTTGCATGATGTGTGAAACGGGGGTGAACAAAATCGGTGGAGGCCACCTTGCTTTCCGGTGGGATCAGCAGAGCCACTTTACTGAACTGTCTGGCTCGCTCACCCGGAATATAAAGCCGCTC
Source organism: uncultured Gimesia sp. (assembly GCF_937919775.1). Taxonomy (GTDB): domain Bacteria; phylum Planctomycetota; class Planctomycetia; order Planctomycetales; family Planctomycetaceae; genus Gimesia. Next base: position 3,879 of record NZ_CALFPF010000230.1, on the reverse strand, counting down.
CCAATACCAGGCAGAACCGGAATCCCAGAAGACCAGCCCCAAAGGTCCGAGGCTGAAAAAGATTCCCGTGGCGATGGCGGAACTCCAGAGGAAGTGTGTGGCAAAAGTCTGTGCTGCTGACGCTTTCCTTTCCAACGCTTTCATTTTCAGGGAACAACGGTTTATCAAAGCGGGAATGTTTCCCAGACCGGCGGCCGCCGCCCAGCAGAGGATCGGCACAATCGGGGCATGAAAGTGGTGGCGGGGATCATGTGCTAATTCATTCAAACACAGCAAACCAAAGATCGGTGCCGCGACCAGTAAGCGACTTGGAGAAAACAGCGGCAGAAATCCTAAAGGCACGATCAGCGCCAGGGCATAAATAAAAGTGCCCGGCTGCACCAGTTCACCCCATAATAAGGAAGGATTGAATAAAATATTCTGAATGACTTCGCCGAGTGAGTTTCCGAATTTACTGAAGTAACCGACATAGTGGACCTGCTCGCCGCTGCGAAACCAGGGGATCGCAAATTTGACGACGAATGCCAGATAGACAACAGCAAACAGGGAAAGGCCGATTCCCGGTGCGACGGATTTGAAGAGCGTTGGTCTGGGAATTGTGCTTATCTGTTTGCTTTCGCGCCATTGCTGCCAGGCAATCCAGAGCCCCAGGGGCCCGAGCATGATGGCGTAATCTTCTTTGGCCGTTAAAGTCAGTAGCATCAGTATGACAGCGGTTTTCCAGCGTTTTAACTCAATCGCTTCGAGTGCAAACAGCAGAATGGGAACGCCGAATGAAATCGGGCGAAACGTTTTCAAATCGATGGCAATGTCTAGAAACTGCAGCGGAAAGTAACACAAATAAGCGGCCACCATTGCTTTGCCAGCCGTCGTCGAACGGCTGTGACGCACAGCCATGCGATAGAGGGGGATCGCTCCGATGGCCAGAGCCAGCGTTTCGCATAATTCCAACAGTAAGTGAGAAGGCCAGATCAGGTAAAGGGGGAGTATCAGCAGATGGATGAACTGAATATGCTCTCCCCAGAACAAACCCTGGTCCAGATAACTGCGGAATCCTTTTCCATGCGTGACATTCCAGAGATGCTCCTCGTACATGGCAGAATCGCCGTGCGGGATCAGCAGGCCTTCGTAGAGTCGCCAGTTCATAAATGTGAACAGCGTCACAAACAGCCCCATCATGAGCCAGGCTGCAAAGGGAATGTTAATCTTTTGTGCTGTGTTGATCTGATTCGGTTCTGCTGCGGGATCAAAGGTATTGCTCGAAACCGGTAGAATCAATGCAGTGAATGTGGCGATCCAGCCCGCGATGGCAACGGAGAACCAGAATTGTGAAGTCGCCAGTAACAGACTTTCCAGACCGGTCCAGCCGAGGATGAAAGCCAGGATGCGAAAAATTTCCCAGACCGCGGGCAGTAGCCACCAGCGGAATCCTTTACAGCCCCATTCCGTAAATGCGACACTGATCGGGAGCCGGCAAATTCGGGAAATCAGCAATGCGCCGATGATCCCGGTTCCAACTGCCGCGATGAGCAGATAACCCATTAATGGAAAAAACGGAATGCTGGCCGATTGGGTCGCCGGTTCGATCTGACCAGACCAGGCATGAACCAGACTTTGCCAGAGCGTCGAACTGACATACAATGTGGCAAGATTCACATTGCTGAAAAGAGACTGGATCGCCAGCGTGACGGAACCGCTTCCCAGCAGAATGCACAGTACCGCGCAGGTGAATCGTCGGCTGTCAAATTGCGGAGCTTGTGTGGTGGTCTGGTTCATCAAATTCGATCTGGATTCAGGGACTCACGCGATTATTGTGACGAAACAGGTGTTTCGGATCACGAATTTTAGAGAAGAAATGTGAAAAGAATGTGGTTTAGGTGAAAAAAAACAGGGCATTGCTACAATAGTCTGCAGGAATCTGTCTGCATTAATATTCTAAATGGTTTTCTTTCAGCAGGGAAGCATAAGAGGTTTGACCATGAAACATTCTAGCGAGCCGATTCGCGTTTACTGCGCGGGGCCGTTATTTAATCGATCTGAACGGGAAGAGATGACGGCGATTGCCGATCGGTTATCAGAAACAGGTTATACTGTTTATTTACCTCACCGGGATGGTATGGAGTTTCGGCTGGTGCTGGAAGTGCTGGTGGAACGGAACTGGGATGCGCCGACAGCGGCTCAGTTTTTACACGAAGCTATTTTTGCTCTGGATGTTTATCAACTGGTTGTGGAATGTGAGGCGATGGTCTGGAATCTGAATGGTCGAACACCCGACGAAGGAGCGGTTTCGGAAGCGGCCATGACCTGGATGCTGGGAAAACCTTTGGTTGCCTATCAGGATGATGTGCGCTCTTTGATTCAGGGACGTGTGAATCCGCTGCTGGTTGGCATGGTCGGTTTCGAATCGGTCGATCGGATTGAACTGATTCCCGATGCATTGTCTGTCGCCATCATGAATCATGATCTGCGGCCCGCGGTGCAACTCGATTTGTTGCCTGCCAAGGTGCAACAGGCAGTCCACGCCGGTCAGGTTTTGTGGGAAGCGCTGTGTTCCGAAGGGGCACAGGAAAATAATGAAATGATCGCGTCCGTTGTGGAAGAGTTGTTTGCTCCCAATGATCGATCAACATTGCTGGCTTGAATCACAAAAACAAAAAGTAGAACTGTCGATCCGCTATGAATCATCCTTATGTTGAGATTCCTGAACTATCCAATTTACAGTCGGGGAGCGGTCTGGTTCGTATTCCCTATCAGCAGGATGTGCCGTTTACATCCCGCATCCGAGCTCTGGTGGATACTGCCGAATTTCGCAGATTGTCACACATCACACAGTTGGGTTTTACCGCGCTGGTTTATCCCGGTGCAACACACACGCGTTTTGAACATGCATTAGGCGTCTACAAGAATGCACTGGAGTATCTCTGGCAGTTAGGAAAGGATGCCCGGTTTTCCGCCACCATCGACGTGCATACGGCTGAGGTCCTGATCGTCGCCGCGCTGCTTCACGATCTGGGGCATTGGCCGTTCTGTCATTTGATTGAAGATATGTCGCTGGAAGGCATTCCCCGACATGAAACGTTCGCCCGGGAATTCTTATCAGACGGTCACGAACTGGCTGATGTTTTGAGAAGTGAATGGGGAATCGAACCGGAAGAGGTTCTGGATATTCTGGTTCCCCGCTCAGATACGACAGAGATGCGGCTGGTACGTTCCATTTTATCGGGGCCGATTGACATCGATAAGATGGATTACCTGGACCGGGACAGCCTGCACGCCGGTGTGCCTTATGGTCGGAATTTTGACAAAAACCGTTTGATTCATTCATTGATGGTCAACGAGGCCGGCGACGGACTCGCGATTGGTTCCAAAGGGAAAACGGCGGCAGAGTTGATGGTATTCGCCCGGTATGTCATGTTCAGTGAAGTCTATTGGCATCACGCAGTCCGTTCTGCGAGCACGATGTTTGCCCGCGCGTTTTATCATCTGTATCAGCAGCTTGATCTGACGGAATATTTCAAACTGACCGAGGCCGATTCCATTACGGTCTTGCGTGAACAGGCGAAAGGGACACCATGCGAAAGACTGGTAGAAGGTATCTTCAGTACGAAACGAACCTTGTATAAACGGGTTGCCGAGTTCAGTTTCTATGAGTCGGCAGAGGTATTCGAACTCATCGCACACCAGCCGGTTGCTTCTCTCGTCCAGTGGAGTGAAAACTTATCAAAGCGGCTGTCTCAGCGATTGAATCAGTCGGTCGCATCAACGGATATTTTAATTGACGCGCCGCCGACACATCGTGAAGTCGAGTTTAATGTGGAAATTTATTCATCCCGGGATGCGAAATACCTGCCCTTGCATATTGTTTCTCCCGTCGTTGAT
>NZ_CALFPF010000229.1 GCF_937919775.1 uncultured Gimesia sp. | reverse complement strand
ACTGTTCGGGCATAATAGACTTTTTCTGCATCACAACGCTTTCGATCTCATTCTGTGCGATCAGCAGTGTTTCATTTTTGGGATCTTTCAAAGTCAAACCGGATTCATCTTTTTTGATCAACACCCCGCTGTGTACTTTGCCCGAACGGGTTTCTACTACGCAAGTGTAATACTTCTCATCAATTTTATTTGAAGGCTGGACAATATTCTCCAGCAGTTCCGAGCGTGAGAGCTTTTTCCCAATCTGAGTCAGATCAGGGCCGACCTCTTTTCCGTATTGGTGCACACGATGACAATTACGACACTGCAATCCTGACATTTCAAAAAACAGCTTTTTCCCCTCGCGCGAATCCCCCTGGAGCGATAACAGCGCCGCGTGATCAATCTTCATTCCCAGCCGTTTGACTCTCTGGTCTTCCGGCAGGAACCGCTCGAATAAATCACGGACCAGCGGATTCTCTGATTGAGTGGCCAGTTGAATGATCAGTTTTTTCATTCGCTCTGACATGGCCATTCGATCAATCGCGTCCAGTAATAACAGGGCACCACTGGTGCTTCCCAGAATTTCCCGAAGTTTTTTGCTGACAAAATCCTGATCTTCAATCTGAACTGAATCATGCAACAGATTTCTCTGGCGGTTTCGCAATCTTAAAACTGTAAAATCACTGCTATCCGAACTCGTCGGCAAAAACTCCATCCATTCCCGAATCAATTGGGTCCCGCGCTGATCTACGAGAGAGGAGCCGGAGTAAGGCATCCGCCCTTTTCCCAGTTTGCTCATCCGATAGAGTAACACCGAACGAAAAGGATCGCCGGGGGAAATCACTTCCGCCCCCTGAATCCCGAAGGTTCCCTGCGTCGGCGCAACGCCGATTGCTTTCATACCGGCAAAATCCAGAGAGGCGTCGAGCTCAATCGTCGAACCGCCTCCGCCATTGCTCCGATGACAGTGCCGGCAGTTAGCGTGCAGGTAAGAACGCGCCCGCGTATTCAAGGCAGCAGAAGTATCGTACGGATCAACCAGATATTGCGCCCTGGCTCCTTTCGAATCAGTCCAAACCGATTCCGGCAGTACTTTAATATGCGCCAGGGTCCGTAACTGATGATCGACCACCTCGCCATACTTTTGATTACGATTCAACTGTGCTTCATCGAAGGACAAAACAGAAAGATGATTCTGATAAGGTGTGTGACACACCGCGCATTCAGCTCTGCTGGGAATCTGCCATTCATAATGACTTTTCTCTGCCGGTTTCTCCTGAGTGCCGATCTCCAGTTTGACAGTGTCGCCTTCCGTGGCAACCAGACTGGCGTCAGTCTGTTCTTCATTCCAGCGATAAGAATAGCCTAACCAGCGTGCGCCGTTGAAATGCAGCAATTGTGTTTCCAGCCGTCGCGCTGACTGAGGATTCCCGCGTTCCGTCTCCAGGGAAATCGTTTTCATCAGCACGCTGTCTTTGGGAAAGTTCCACCGATTCTGACCAGACTCAATACTGGTACCTGCAGGCAACGCGACAAATCGCTCTCCAGTGGCATGATCCGCCCAGGCAGGGGCATTGATCGAATAGGGAATCACCCCCGGTGCAACCTGATGTGCGGCGGTTGACTGGAATAACCCTGTCTGACTCAATTGAGTCGGAAAATCCGGATTGTGATCCGATTCCTTGATCGGTACGAGACGATGAAAGGCCCCTCCTTCAATGTCGACGATATATACTTCCCCCGTATCATCAACGGCAAACGCGGTCACTTTCAGCGTCGAGTTCGCCAACTCCTGATGCCAGTTGACACGTTTGTCTCCATAGCGAAGTCCCCAGAGTTTGCCCGTCGAATAGTCCCCGTAAATATAGGTGTCTTTCAACTCTTTTAAACGGGGACTGTCATAAAAATAGCCGCCGGTAATCGAACGTGCTTCACGGTGAGAATGTTCGATGGTCGGAGGGAGAATCGGCGTCGGTCCCGGCTTCAATCCCGGTTTGACCGGTTGATGCCCTTCACGAATACTCCAGCCATAATTCCCCCCCTTCTCCACGCGATAGATGAGTTCCCATAATTCCCAGCCCACATCGCCGACCCACAAATCGCCGTTCCGGGGATGAAAACACATTTTCCAGGGATTGCGAAAACCGAAGGCCCAGATTTCAGGACGGGCGCCACGCTGGTTCACAAAGGGATTATCCGAGGGAATCGAATAAGGACGATCTGTTCCGGGGTGATCAACGTCGATTCGCAATATACAGGAGAGAAGATTACTGACATCCTGACCGGCATTATGAATGTCGGGAGGCGACGCCGGCCCCCCATCGCCGGTCGAAATGTAGAGATAACCATCAGGTCCAAATCGCAGGCAGCCTCCATTGTGTCCGCCGGATAACCACTCAATCAGAATCTCTTCCGAATCGGGATCACAGCGGGGGGGATTCGTCTCCAGAACCTTAAATCGGGAAACACGTGTGCCTTCCGGCAGTTCGGGTTTTAAGACATAACAGATATAAACATAACGCTGCTTCTCAAACTGGGGATGAAACGTGATGCCATAAATCTCGTTGAGTCCCTTTTCCCGCTCTTTGAGATCGAAGAACAGATCCGCTTGCGAGGTGCTTTGATCTTCGTATTGAAACGAAAAGATCTTCCCTTTTCGCTCTGCAACAAAAAAACGTTTCTGTCCGGGAATGGTGGCAATCGCAAGCGGCTGATTGAATTTCAGATTGGGAAAGGCACGCTCTGTCTCATACGGGAGAGAAGGTTCGGGGGATCCTTTGATCTTCGACGTGGTCCACGGAACACGTTCTTCAATGCCAAACGTAGACTTTGACGGCTCTTCTGCCTGCAAGCGAACAACATGCAAGACCAGCAAAACGCAAACCAGAGGAACAGCAAACCATGATCGGAAACGATGCTTTTTATCGGCGGCGATCATGCTGGTTTTTCCTCTTATGAAAGGGGTTATCTCGTTCCTGGTACTCAATAGTACTATTCAAACCTGAATTCCTGCCGATTGCAATTGCGAATCGTTGATACCAGCCAGCGAAACCGGATCTTGTATCGAGATGATGGTTATCGCATGTTAACCGGATCCACGTCAATAATGTATTCGATGCCTTTCTCGTGCGGCAACTTGTCGGCGATTTCGTGCCAAAGCTGGAGGATCTGATCAACATTGACGGCGGCTAACTGAAAATGATAGCGAAAATACTTTTTGAGCCTGATAATCGGAGCCGGAGCCGGTCCCAGAATATGGATCTCCAGATTTTTCTCAGCCGCAGCATCCAGCAGCATCTTCGATAACTGGCGTGCAAATTCCTGCACGTGTTCTTCCTGAGGGCCGCGCAAAATGATCCGCGCAAAATGAGCATAAGGGGGCGCCTGCATCTCTTTGCGATGCCCCAGTTCCAGCCTGGCAAATCCCAGAAAATCATGTTCCGCCGCTTTCAGGATTGCCGGTTCGGCCGGTGAGGATGTCTGCACAAAAACACGCCCCCCCTGCATGCCCCGCCCCGTACGGCCCGCTACCTGCGCAATCAGTTGGAACGTTCTTTCCGAGGCAAATAAATCGGGCTGATGTAACATCGTATCTGCGTCGATCACTCCCACCAGCGTGACATTCGGGAAGTCCAGTCCTTTGGCGATCATCTGCGTTCCGAGCAAAATATCCACTTCACCGGCGGCAAACGCATTCAAGACCCGCGCATGGCTGCCTACGCCGCGCATTGTATCGCTGTCCATTCGTTTGCAGGAATAATCGGGAAACTTAGCTTTGACCTCTTCTTCCAGCCTTTGCGTTCCCGCACCAACAAAACGCAGTCCCGGCGCACCACAACCGGGGCACTGAGTTGGGGGTTTACTGGAAAAATCACAGCTGTGGCAGACCGCGAGATTCTTATCCCGATGCCAGGTCAATGAAACTTCACAATGCGGGCACTTAACCGAATTCCCACACCCCTTGCACCAGAGCGCGGGGGAATAACCGCGGAGATTCAAAAACAGGATGACCTGCCCTCCGGCTTCCAGCGCGTGCTGCATCCCTGTATTGAGAACTCGTCCGATCGACTCGTTCCTTCTGATCTGCACATCATTGCGCACATCGATAATATTCACATTGGGCATCGGCAGATCATTGACACGTTTCGGCATCGAAATCAACGTGTCTTTTTTCTCAATTACCCGTAACCACGAATTCAAAGTCGGCGTGGCAGAGCCTAGAATCAAAGGCACACTCTCCAGTTCCGAACGTTTGCGGGCGACTTCCCGGGCATGGTAACGGGGCGCAGTTTCCTGCTTGAATGAAGTTTCGTGCTCTTCGTCAATAATGATCAATCCCAGATGCGGCGCCGGCGCAAAGACCGCGCTGCGTGCTCCCACGATGACCTGCACTTTACCGGCTGCGATATTCTGCCAGTGATAATGCCGGTCGCTGTCACTCAAATGGCTGTGCAAAACCGCTACCGAATCAAAGCGGGAACGAAAGCGTTGAATGGCCTGAGGCGTCAGACTGATTTCCGGAACGAGTACAATCGCCTGTTGACCATAACTGACCACTTCACGAATCGCCTGAA
>NZ_CALFPF010000228.1 GCF_937919775.1 uncultured Gimesia sp. | reverse complement strand
AAACAGAGTCATCGTAACATGATGATCATTGTCGTGACCGACGAAGCAGGAACCGACGCAGTACAAAATCTGGAAGAGACTATTCTGCTGACCAAGCGGAACGGCATTAAATGTTATGTGGTCGGAAACGCATCTCCTTTCGGCCAACGCGAAGTCGTGACCACCTTTGAAATTGAACCGGGAGTAAATGTACCCGCCGTCTCCGAAACCGGTCCGGAAACCGTGATGCCCGAACGGATCAAGTTGCCTTTCTGGGGGCAGAGCAGTTATGAAATTCGTCAGCTTTCTTCCGGTTACGGCCCTTATGGGTTGACCCGCCTGTGTGCGGAAACCAACGGAATTTATTTCATTACACAAGATACGGAAGGCGGTCCCAAGTTTGAAGCGGCCGACATGCGGGGGTATCACCCCGATTATATTTCCATCCGTGACTATGAGAAAAAAGTCGGCACGAATATGGCGAAAAAAGCTCTGGTCGGGACAGCAATGGCCACACTGAACTCAAAACGCCGAATCCCCAATCCCACTTTGGAATTTCCAGCCGCCAATGACACGATGCTCCGACAGGCAATTACCGAAGCGCAAAAGCCGATAACGGAACTGGACTACGGTTTGAATGAACTGCAGATCATGCTGGAACAGGGGTTGCAGGATCGTAAGAAAATTACCGAACCACGGTGGCGTGCCAATTATGATCTGGCATTAGGTCGGGTGCTGGCACTCCGCGTGCGGGCCTTTGGCTACAATACCGTGCTGGCGGATATGAAAAGCGCCCCGAAAGCATTCGAAAAGCAAGGCAACAATGCCTGGAAACTGGTGCCCGCTAAAGATGTGCGTTCCAGCCCGTCCGTACGAAAACTGGGCAAGCAGGCCACTGATCTGCTGAATGGAGTCATCGATGAGCATCCCGGCACTCCCTGGGCCTTTCTCGCCGCCAAAGAGCTGGATAAACCGTTGGGCTGGGCCTGGCAGGAAACGAAGATGGATCTCGACCCGCAGGGAAATCGAGTTATGAAACGAAACCCACAGTTTGAAGAAGATGAGCGTAAAAGAAATGAGGCAATCAAAAAACGGGGGGGACAGGCAGGTCAGCCACTCAAAATCTGAGTGAGGGGAGCCGCTTTTACCACATGGAATCAGCAGGTTGATGAAAGGACTGTTCTGATCATCAGAAGCATTTCAAAATTCTTTTTTCATATCAATTTATCAAACATTGGCTCAACCTATTCTGTATGTTGAGTCTACACAGGCACTCATTTTGAACAGCGTTTTTGCTGGGAAAAATGACAGGGGGATTTTACTGATGGCTCAAGCGCGAGACTATTCAGCTTTTTTCACATCTTTGATTGTACACGCGGTGATACTGATGAGTATGGGGATGATTCATCATCATCTCACCGATAACCAGCCCGAAGTGGCGATTGAAACGATTTTCGACGATGAACGGGATCAGGCAGAATTCGAGCAGGTTCTGGAAACGAACCTGTCGGTCTCTGAAACTCTGAGCGTCACGTCGGGGGGTATGGTTTCCACCAATGTGGGTGCTTCGGCGGCTTCGGCGATTTCCTCGCAGAAGATCGAAACATCAGAGAGCCTGAAAGAACCGGAAATCAAAATCAATGCGGGGGAAATTACCGCTCCCGGCGATGATATTCTGGGCGCAGACCTCGGCGTTGGTGAAGTGACCGGTGAAGTGGGCGCGGTTGTAGACGGTTATGGCACCGCCATGAGCCGCATCTCCAAAGAACTGATTCGCATCATGCGTGAGGAAAAGATTATGGTGGTCTGGCTGTTTGATGAATCAGGCAGTATGAAAGACGACCAGAAGGAAATCCGCGACAACTTCAATAAAATCTATAGCGAGCTGGGAATTGCCGCCAAAGAGGAATCCAAGACCCGGGCACGCGACCAGACCCTGCTGACTTCCATTCTCAGTTACGGTGCCGCAGTGCATGTGCTTACCGACAAACCGACCACCGACCTGAAAGAAGTTCAGGAAGCGATTACGAAAATTCCGACGGATGAATCCGGCCTGGAAAATATGTGTCAGACTGTCTCGGCAACGATTGACAAATATGCCCTCATGGCGCGCAAGGCGGATCGCAGACTGTGTCTCGTCCTGGTGACCGATGAATCGGGTGACGATGGTGCCGCTGTGGAAGAAGTGATCACCCGCGCCAAACGCGCCAAAACGCCAATCTATATTCTGGGGCGGGAATCCGTCTTCGGTTATCCCTATGCCCGCCAGATCTGGAAAGACCCCCAATATGATTTACCTTTCTGGATTCAGATTAATCGGGGACCGGAAACCGCGTTTCCGGAAGCGTTGCAGTATGATGGTCTACACGGTCGCTGGGATGCTTTTTCTGCCGGCTTTGGCCCTTATGAACAGGTGCGAATTGCCCGTGAGACTGGTGGCATTTTCTTCGTGTTGCCCGGTAAAGAAGGAGATCTCGCAGGAGCGGGCAGCAAAGCCGATCGCCAGTTCCGTTTTCAGGACATGAAAGAATATCAGCCGCTGCTGATGTCGCGGCGCGATTATGACGCGACCCGCAGCGCCAGCAAGTTTCGCACTGCGATCTGGAAAGTGATTGTCACGCTCAATCCGCATCTGGACCCGCAGTTGAATGTCAGAGAACTCTACTATCCCATTACGCAGAAAGAATTCTATGCAATGGGCAGCAAGGAAGTTCCCAAAGCCATTCGCGCGATGGGGCT